>JAGAVZ010000168.1 GCA_017941635.1 Cellulosilyticum sp. | reverse complement strand
TTGTACTGCTGCATATAATTCCTTTCCATCTCCTTGGCAAAAACTATAAATATAGTTTCCTTCTTCATCCATAAAATAAGTTGGTGACGATTTAAATAATGATTCAGGTGTTAAAATTCCCACATAAGCTACTTGTACACCATTATAATCTTTAATAGCATAAGGTGCTAATTCCATTTTTAAATTTACTTCTTCTAATTTTTGATTCTCAAGTTGCTTTGCTTCACTTTTTTCTTCCGCAGCCTCTCCTTTACCAATATATTTAAAATTGCATCCAAGATACTCTGCTTCTGCTTTTTCCACTAATTTAATCAGTTGTGGAATGGTATAATCAAATTCATGGTTTCCAAATATAGCATAGTCATATCCTATTGCATTCATAATATCTACTAAGTACTCCCCATTAGATAGTGTACCGATTGCCGCACCTTGAATAGCATCCCCACAGTCTACTAAAGTAACATTTCCTTCACCATACTTAGTAACCATCTCCGCCTTGTACGCTGCAAGACCTGCAAAACCTAAATTATCTTCCACCCCACAGTGAATATCGTTAGTGTATAAAATAACAATATCCTCTCCTTTAGCATCTTCTGATGCTATTACTGGTAATGCACTCATAGATAGTGTCATTGCAGATATAAGAGATGTAACAATAAACTTCTTATCTTTTCCTCTCATAACAAAATCCTCCCTAAAAATTGTATTGATTACAAATTCATTATATCAAATTAAATTTTCTCAATATATAAGGAATAGTAAATAAAAATTTTTTCTTCTTCTAACTTTTTTTAAATAAAGTGACCTTCTACTAATCAGTTTTTTGCATTTATTCCATAATATCCATCTTTATTCTTTTCCTCTCTTATCATCTTATCTTTCTGTTTCTTACATTAAAAAGGCTAAATGAATTTTCTATCCATTTAGCCTTTTCTTCTCCTATATTTTAGAGCATATGATTAAATTGTAAAAGTTACTTTTTTGGTAATATGATCCCAATTGGTCTCTACATTTAAAGCTCTAGAAATTTCCGCAACTGGTACAAATGTTCTACCATTAACAACTTCTGGCATAGTAGACATCATTATCTTTTCTCCATCTACTGTCATTGTTTGGCTCCCAATACAAAGACTAATACGTTTATCTCCTAAAATAGTTACTGTTTTAGTTGTATGGTTCCATTGAATGTTTTCCCCTGAAATCCCCAGTGCCTCTGCTACATACTTAATTGGTAACATAGTACGTCCACTACTTGCATAAGGTGCTGCATCCATTACTTTGATCGTCTCACCATTTTGATAGGTTGTTTTTCCTAGCGTAAAAATTACTTTTGTCTCTATTTTCGGAACTTCTTCTTCAATCACTTCATCCTTTGGCTGAGTTGGTACTTCTACAGATGTTTCATTTACCTTAATAAATGTTTTTTTAACAAAAGATACGAGTCCGTTTTCCGATTCTAAATGACTTAAAGCACCTCCACCTACTGCTAAAGCATAGTTGCCTGTTGCAATTGTTTGGTCCAGTGTTACTTTAAAATCTTTAATCACGATTGTTGAGGCTACATGTGAACTTCTTGTAACCGGAATTTCAATACGATTCCCTACAATATTAGCCTCTCCTATACGTAAATCGCCTGACTCCACTGTAATTTTAGGTAGATTGCTATATTTGATGTTACTTTCTTCTAATTCTAGAACAATTTTTTCTCCTTGAATTAATTCTCCTGCTTTTGTTTCTTTCACAACAACTTTACCACCCACTTGATCCTTTAACCCTACTAAAGTATTAAACTCATGAATCTCTATTACAAAAGGAGCATATACCTTAAGAAGGATAGCCTCGAGTGTTTCTACTAAGGAGCGTCCTTCGGCTGTTACTTTTATATTTCCTGAAGCATTTGGTAGAACCACTGCTTCTACTTCAAATGAATATTTCGTCAAGTCTTGTGGTAATCGACTGATTTCAAATCCGATGACCTTCCCATCTTTTTCAACGGTTGGATAATAACCTAATGTCCCATTTACCCATACAGCTACTTTATTATCAACTGTTTCAAACGTTATTCCATCTGTAAATGTAAAAAAAGTTGGGCGATTACGAATAAGGGAATCGTCTACTTGCTCTTCTAATTCAAATTTTAATTTTTGCTTACTTCCCGCTCTAGCTGCCTGCACCGCTCCACTTAATGTAATATCATAATCCATAACCTCTAATACATCTACTGTTGTAGTCTGAATTAAATCCCCTGTCAGTGTCACCGTTAGTGTATCCATACTAGATAATTTATCTGTTAATTGAATATATATACCTGATAACTTGAAAGCACCTGTATAGCTTGCCATACTTGTATCTGGCAGTGTAATTTGTAGTGTTTGTGGGTCTATTTGTTTAATTTCAAAGCCGTCCATTGATATATCTTCAAACCCTTCTAAAGGCGTTAAACAAACATTGCTGTCTTTTAAACTAAAGGCATAGGCATTATGATTTAAACGTAATTCAATGACATTGCTTTTTCCCATCGTCACTGCTTTACTAAACGCTTTTGAAAAAGGTTCTTCAATTACTAAATCTGCCATCACACCAGATTTTGTTGTCGTTGGAATCTCTCCTGCTGAAACAGAGCCTTTATAGCTTGATGCTTTTGCAATCGTAAAACTACCTGATGACACAACTGTATTATTACTTTTTATAGTTGCAGTTGCTGTTTCACCTATCATTTGTAATTGCATTGGAATTTGAAGGCTGATTCCTGATGCTAAATTTTCACCCATCACTTTAACTTGCAATTTTTGCGCATTAACTCTTTTTACTTCTAAAGTGCCATTTCCATTGTAATCTTTTAACTGTGCATTATAAGGAACATCTATCCATTTTCCACCTGTTAATTCCACATAAAAAATTGCACCTACTTCTAATTCATCAATTAATCTTATATTTAATAATGGCGCCTCACTACCAATAAGTGTCTCTCCACTCACAACTGTTAACACTTTATTCACATGATTAAAAGAGGCTGCGTAATATGTATTGCTCCATAAACTCACGCTCATCACTGCTGCCATTAAATATGCTGTGTATTTCTTGAATATCATTCATTTACTCCTTGTATGCCACTGTAATTTATCTCTTTATCAGGCTCATTATAAAATGAATTTTTTTCCATTACAATAGAAAACCTCTATTTTCTGCTATTAAAAAATTTCATTCATTTCACAAAAAGTCAATGGATAATTTACAACTTATTCATTTTATAGCATACTTTTTTACTTTAATGTCATGATTTATTCATTATAAAGAATCAATTTATTAATATTTATACAAAACACTACTCTATCTTCTATTTTTACTATGCTTCCTTTAATACTCCACAAAAAAACTCGTAAGTTTGGTATCCCATAACTTACGAGTTTTCATTCTTTTATTTATTTAATGTTAATATGCTTTAATTGTTTTGTAATTACCAACGTGTATCGATTTTACCACAGAAAGAATCAACTGGGTCAATTCCTTTAAATGGAGAACGTCCCATTAATTTTTCTACTAAAGCATCCATTGTGTGCTCTTGTTTATCATAGCAGTTGATATATGTTTTCACTTGTGGTACATCAACTAAGTGGAATGGTGAGCTTAAAGAAATAAACATAGTAGGTAATTCTTGTACATACCATGGTAAGTCAGGTGTTCCTTTACTCATTTTCCATTGAATTCTTTGAGTTGTTGCACCTGGATCATCCACACATGCAATTTGGATAACCATATCATAGTTATCTGTTAAAGC
The DNA here is from genome assembly GCA_017941635.1 of Cellulosilyticum sp. Taxonomy (GTDB): domain Bacteria; phylum Bacillota; class Clostridia; order Lachnospirales; family Cellulosilyticaceae; genus Cellulosilyticum. The sequence continues at coordinate 11,971 of JAGAVZ010000168.1, read as the reverse complement.
TGTGATTGGTGCTTTTCCTGAGTAAGCATTCATCATAATTTTTCCTGCTTCTTCTTTACTTACACGTTTGATTTTATCAAGTGGAGATTCATAAATTTCTACTTCAAAGCCTTCTGCTACTAATTTCTCTGCAAAGTACTCTGTAAATGTCTTTTTATTTCCTCCGCCCATGAACATTGCCATGATTGGGTTAGATTTTTCTTGTTCAATTAATAAAATACGTTTGTATTTTTCTACTGATAATGGCAGCATATCTTTATCTACATTTTTAACTAATGTAATCGCTTCATCAGAAATTTGTTTTGCTAAAGCTTTTGCACTTTCATTACCGATTACGCTTAAACCTTCTTTAGAAGGAACGATTTCTGTTTTTGCTTTTTTCTGAAGACCAATTGATGCTTTTGTTCCAAGAATTCTTCTAAGGGCATCATGTAAACGTTCTTCTGTAATCACACCATTTTTGTACCCATCCATCATGTAACCGAAATCTTCTACTGGGTCATTGAAGAATAAGAATAAGTCACAACCTGCTGCAATCGCTGCTGGTACAAAGTCTCTTCTTTTCATTCTTGATGTTAAACCAACCATGTGAGATGCATCTGTTACAACTAAACCATTGAAACCTAATTGACCTTTTAATAAGTCTGTTACAAGGGCTTTACTTACAGTAGCAGGCATGATTTCTTCACCTTCTGCTACCTCTTTATTAAATTTGTACTCATAAGAAGGTAACATGATGTGACCTACCATGACTGAGTGAAGACCTGCTTCAATTAATCCGCTATATACTTTACCAAATGTAGCATCCCATTCTTCACAAGTCATTGGATTAATGGCATTTGATAAGTGATGATCTCTTTCAGATACCCCATCACCAGGGAAGTGTTTTACAGCACAGATTCCATTACTCTCCATGAAACCTTTCATGTAAGCACGTGTCATTTCTAATACACGATCTGCATCTGTTCCAAATGTACGTGTTGGTACAACTGGGTTTCTCCAGTTGAACATCATATCTGCTACTGGTCCAAATGTCCAGTTACATCCGATTGCTGCACATTCAATTCCTGATACACGTCCAATTTCATAAGCATATTCAGCATTGTCTGTTGCTGCAATTTTTACAGCATTCCCCATGTCTGTTCCACCCATGAAAGCACCGTTTGGACTTGTTTCAGCATTGGCTGCAATTAATAATGGAATTTTAGAATTTTCTTGAAGAATTCTATTTTGTTCTAACACTTGGTCTGCAGTTCCTGGATTGTAACGTACACCACCAAATTTATAGTTTACTAATGAATCTTTTAAAGCTTGTTCTTCTCTAGAAGAGCCCATGTGAATAAATAATTGACCAATTTTTTCTTCAATTGTCATTGATTCAATTGTTTGTTCAACCCATGCAATTGCTTCTTGGTCTAAGTGATAAGGTTTTGCTTTTAAGTTTACCATTTTCTACTCTCGCTTCTCTTTGATGTCTTGTAACTTCTATTAAATATAACTCCCTATATTTAAAGCGGTTAACCTACAAAAAATAATATACTAGACCCTTATAACTATGTTATAATCATTTTCACATTGACTTGTGTTATTTTCAGGTTACTTTGTTAATTTTTTATTTTACTAGGAGAATATTAACCAAATGCTAATTCATCAATTTCACTATACAGATGTATGTAACTTAATTATTTCTATATTAGAAAGTTCATTCCATATTCATACCACCAAAATATCCAATATGTCTACTTTTAATAATGAGTTTGATCTTAAATTTAGAAAGATTATTTGGCCCCATTTAGATATAGATTTATTGGAAATGCCAAAGACCAAACAAGGGGCTCTCTATGTTTTGCAAAGTTCTATGGAATTTACCACCTTACTTTTTGCTTTTCCTGAAAAGATTTCTTCAGACATGCTAATCATTGGGCCATTTTTGGAAACAGAACCAGATGCCCTTTTTTTAACTCATTTGCTCAAAAAAAATGGGCTATCAGAAAGTCTTAGAAAGACTTTTTCAACCTATTATAATTCACTCCCTATTGCACCTTCTGTCAATGTCATTTCTACGCTGCATCAACTTCTCTCTTTTTTTATTGTAGGCTATGATCTTTGCAACGTGCGTTATATTGACTTTTCTAAGAATAAACCGACTTTAAGTGATTATCAGGATGACTCCGAATTCTATATTGAATATCACAAAAAATATAAAAATTGTCTGGATACACTTTATAACCATATGCGACTTGGAAAGGATGCTACACCCATATTAAATGACTATATCGAATTAACAGGTCTGCTTAGAAGTAATTCTATAGAAAAAATCAAAAATAATCTCTATATCTTAAATACACAATTTGAATCTGCTTTACTAAAAGAGCAACTTTCAGCGACTCAAGTCGGACAATTATCCCTCAAAAATCAATGGGCTATTGAGAGTGAAACTTCAGAAAGTAAACTCATCAAACTTCCTTATAAAATGCTTCAAAGGTATAGCAAGCTGTTTGTAAATCATAATGTACAACAATACTCTTATACAATTAGTCAAGCAATTGAATATATTAACCTTAATTTGCAATCCAATCTCTCTCTTTCTACGATTGCTAAAGCGCTGAAAAAAAATCCCAATTACTTATCCACCCAATTTAAAAAGGAGCTCGGTAAGACCATTACAAAATATATTCAAGAAAGACGCATAGAGGAAGCGATTCGCATGCTAGATAGTACCAATATGACTATTCAACAAATTGCACATCTAGTAGGTATTGAGGATTTAAGTTGGTTTTCGAAGCTCTTTAAAAGTATGACTCATATGTCACCTACTGAATATAAAGAAAAGCTCCGTTGCACTTAGTCCTCGTGATAAGTACAGACGCTCTCGTCCTTCTCAAATGATCTATTTCACTCCCTCTTTCTTTAAATTGCCAACAGCAAAAAAATAAGCTAGAAAATCTTTGCTTCCTAGCTTATTTTTTTGCTTCCTATTCCCTAATAAAATGCTTTGCTACCATCTTTTATCTGTAATACATTTCATAAATCTGTGTCATCAAATCTTGAACTTCTTTAACCTGAGGCCTTATTGGTAATTTTGTAAGCTGTGCCGCTTTATGAAAAGCCGTTTCATAAGTATCTACTATCTTAAAGACTTGTTCCACCTTTTGTTCTTGATCCCTTAGTGTATCCATCATTTGATTTTATCGTCAAAATATGACATAATATTGCTCTATGATTAAGAAAGGATGTGTTATTTATGAAAGAGATCTTGGCATTATGTCCAGGGATATTATTAGCCCTTCTCATTGCCTTTATTGCTAAGATATTAGAAGGTTTACTCCCAATTCATTTGATTGGCGCCTCAGTTATTGCTTTATTTTTAGGCATGATAATCAATCACTTTTGGTCGCCAAACGAGCGCATCAAAAAAGGTCTTCAATTTACTTCTAAAAAGATTTTAAAATTTGCTATCATTCTTTTAGGTGCTTCATTAAGTATTGGAACCATTTTAGAGGTCGGAAAATTATCTTTAATGGTTATGATTTTTACACTACTTACTTGTTTTGGAGGTGGCTACCTAGTTGGAAAAGCTTTAGGCTTAAACTGGAAACTTTCTAACTTAATTTCAGCCGGAACAGGGATTTGTGGTGGTTCTGCTATTGCAGCCATTGCACCTGTTATTGAAGCCGAAGACCACGATATTGCCTATGCTATGTCAGCTACATTCCTATTCGATATGGCTATGATTTTATTATTCCCAATCTTAGGACAAGCACTTGGATTATCAGATATGGCTTATGGTCTTTGGGCTGGTACAGCAGTAAATGATACTTCTAGCGTAGTTGCAGCAGGCTATGCTTACTCCGAAGCAGCAGGTGACTTTGCAACTATGGTAAAACTCACTAGAACACTTGCAATCATCCCTACTGTTATTACCTTTGCATTCATTCAAATGCGTTTAAAGAAAAAAGAGCTTGCTCATCTGGGTCAAGATACTATTTCAACCTCAAAGGTTAACTTAACCAAAGTATTCCCTTGGTTTATTGCTGGTTTCCTAGCTTTAGCACTTATTAATAGCTTAGGTATGATTCCGTCTAGCCTCTCAGTTCTAGCTAAAGACCTTAGTAAATTCCTAATGGTTGCTGCTTTAAGTGCTATTGGACTTAATACTGGTTTCCATGAAATGAAAAAATCTGGTTTCAAACCAATGCTTCATGGCTTTATTATTTCTGCTTTAGTAGTTATCGTAGCCCTTGCTGTAGAATGGGCAATGGGTATGGTATAGAAAAATACTAGGTTCATTAAAGTAAAATGTCCCATATAAAATTTGCTCTAAATTTTATATGGGACATTTCTTCTTTTAATCATTCTTCTTTTCACCCAGACATACTTCATTAAATTCTTATAAATATGCATATACCAAATCAAAATATTCCACCTATAAAGACATTTCAAAGCAACCCAAGCAACTTAGCTCTCACACTCTTTATATTGTTAACGATTCCTTTTCATCAAAAGTTATTTTTACCGCAAAAAGCCCCCATATAAAACCTTTTGATTTTATATGGAGTCTTTATATCCTCTTAATTACTGTACCTTTTATTTGCTTTCTATTAAGCATTAAGAATAGATTCAATAAACTCTTTGTTTTTTTGCACCACACTAATATTGTTAATGAGCATATATGGATTTTTAATTTCTCGGATCCAATCATGAATGATTGCTTCTGTTTCTTCGTAAGCTTGAAGACGTTCTTCGATATGTGCCTGTGCATTCTCGATGGCTTCTTTTAAAGCTTCTTCTTTGCTAAGTTCATTGATTTGCTCTTCTAATTCTCCTTTAAATGCTTCAAGATTAAGATGAAGCTCAATATATTCTGGTACACGTACTTCTTCTTTTTTATGATTAATTGTATACTCATCACTCCAAAGCTCTAATTGACTGATGAGCTGATCTAACTTACGTACGTTTGTTTCAAATTCTTCATATGCCATTTGTACTGTTTCATTTAAGTTCATAAATTTCTCCTATACCAATCATTTATAAGTGGATTAAATTCATTGTTATGCTTTGTATTCGTTCAAAACAAAGCTCTTTACTTCTCACATGGTATAGACTATTTCTTATAAAGTCAAGTCTTAGAAAGTAATTTCTAAACCTAACAGCTTACTTATAGTCTTATAATTGATAAGCATGATTGACTGGCTTTTGATGAGGCATTTTACTAAATTCTTTAAGTACCATTATGACAGTCATAATCATGACACAAATATCGGTTACAGTTGGTGCTAGCCATACCCCATTTAAATCTAAGCTTGCTACTCTTGGCAAGATGAGTACAAGTGGAATAAAGAAAATAATTTGTCTACCCAATGTAAGAATGGCAGCTTTTCCACCTTTACCAATTGCTTGGAAAAAAGTAATAGCTGTAATCATGACACCAAATGTAATATACACAGAAAAATACACTCTCAGTGGGGTAATGCTTTGTGCTACAATATCCGTATTTTGATTAAATAATGAAATCACCTGCATCAACATAGCTGACACACCAACCCCCACTACTTCCTTTTGAATCTCTCTATCCATCTTTAAGCTATGGATTTTTACACTCTTACTCTTCTTTGTAAAATATACAAGTGTAAGAATCGCTTGAACCAGTTGTGCTATAACGGTTGCAACGGCGGCTGCTTCTATACCCTTTCCAGAATCTCTCATCACCATAATTAAAATAGGATCTAAAATGATATTTAAAACGGCACCACTTGCCATAATCATCATCGCTTTCTTTAAAAGCCCTTCGCCTCTCATAACCATATTGGCACTTTGAACAAAGTTAACCAGTAATGACCCGAGAAAAATAATTTTTAAATAACGTTCTGCTAATTCAAATGTTTCTCCTGAAGCACCACTTAAAGCAAGTAATGGTTTGGTAAGTCCACATCCAACACATGTACTAATAATAGAAAGAATCAAAACCGTTACTACTAGGTTCCCCATGAGAATCCATAAAATTATATAATCCAATGATCAACATCCCCAAAATAGCTGGTATACTCAGTGAAATCATTAACTTGACAGGATTTTCAGTAAATAGTGCATTTCTTGTATTACTTCCTTCCATAATACTCCCCTCCCAAATATCAGAATATTCATTCCAAATACACCATACACCTTTTAAATCGCATTGTCTATGATAATAATTTTCATTTTTATAATTTAAATTTCTTTATTTCTCTAAAATCTCATTTATAATTTTTTATTCACCGAATGCTCTTTGATACTTTATCTAATCTTAAAATACCACCATCAAATTAAAATAATCCTCGGTTTTCTGATGCTAATCAGAATCCCGAGGATTATTTTATAAAATCACCTTTATTTTATCCAAAATCTAATTAAATCTCTTGAATTTCCTTGTGGAACTCTTGTAATGACTTAATTTCTTTACCTTTACCCATTTTAACAGCTTTAATTCCTTCAATTGTTGCTTTTGCTCCTGCCATAGTCGTTACATAGAAGACGCGTTTACGAATTGCTGCTTTACGAATATAGCTATCATCATCTGCACCTTTTTGATCATTTGGTGTATTAATAACAATATCTACTTCATTATTTGTAATGGCATCTAAAATATTTGGACGACCTTGTTGTAATTTAAAAGTCTTTTTAGCTGGGATACCTGCTTCATTTAATAAATCAGCTGTACCACCTGTTGCAATAATTTTAAAGCCACAATCTACAAATCCTTGAGCAACCTCTACAACATCTTTTTTGTCATAATCATTAACACTAATAAGCACTGTACCTGATAAAGCAATCTTAGTTTGTGTGGCCTCTTGCGCTTTATAATATGCTTCTCCAAAGTTATCTGAGATTCCTAAAACTTCTCCTGTTGAGCGCATTTCAGGTCCAAGTAATGGATCCACTTCTTGGAACATATTAAATGGGAAGACAGCTTCTTTTACCCCATGATGACGAAGTTTCTTTTCTTTAAGCGTTGGAACTGGAGATGGTTTCCCTGTTAGCTCTCTTGTAATAATCTCTGTTGCTAGTGGAACCATTTTAATATTTAATACTTTAGAAACTAATGGCACTGTACGAGATGCTCTAGGATTTGCTTCAAGTACATAAACCTTACCATCTTCAATAGCATATTGCATATTCATAAGTCCACGTACATTCATGGCTTTAGCAATTTTCTTAGTATACTCTTTAATGCAAGCTACATTTTCCTCGGAAATATTAATAGATGGTAAAATACATGCTGAATCACCAGAATGAATTCCTGCAAGTTCAATATGTTCCATTACAGCTGGTACAAATACATTTTCACCATCACTAATGGCATCTGCTTCACATTCTGTAGCATTATGTAAGAAACGGTCAATTAAGATTGGGCGATCTGGTGTTACGCCAACAGCTGCTTTCATATAGATTTCTAAGCTTTCAGGTTTATGCACAACTTCCATACCGCGTCCACCTAAAACATAGGAAGGTCTTACCATTACCGGGTAACCTATACGTTCTGCTATTTCTAAAGCTTCTTCTACTGTAACAGCCATACCTGATTCTGGCATTGGAATTTCTAACTTATCCATCATATCTCTGAATAAATCTCTATCCTCAGCAAAGTCGATTGTTTCTGGTGTTGTACCAAGAATATTTACGCCTGCTTTTTTAAGGTCTGCTGCTAAATTAAGTGGCGTTTGACCACCAAATTGTGCAATTACACCTACTGGTTTTTCTTTATCATGAATACTTAATACATCTTCTAATGTTAATGGTTCAAAGTATAATTTATCAGAAGTATCATAATCTGTTGATACCGTTTCTGGATTACAGTTAACCATAATTGTTTCAAAACCTAATGCTTTAAGGGCATTGGCTGCATGAACACAACAATAATCAAACTCAATACCTTGACCAATACGGTTTGGACCACTTCCTAAAATCATGATTTTAGGTTTATTAGAAGCTTCTAATGGTTGATCTTCAATATGATAACTTGAATAATAGTAAGCTGCATCTTCTGTACCACTTACATGTACACCTTCCCAAGCTTCTTTAATACCATATTCAAGACGTTTATTTCGTACTTCTTCTTCAGATTGTTCAAGAATTTTAGCTAAATAACGATCTGAGAATCCATCTTGTTTTGCTTTAAGAAGGACCTCTTTTGAAAGTTCTTGATTTTTAGAAGCGATTAAGCTTTGTTCTTCTTCCACAAGTTCTTTCATTTGTTCAATAAAGTATGCTTTAATACGTGTCAGCTTAAAGAGTTCTTCAACTGTCGCACCTTTTCTTAAAGCTTCATACATAATGAATTGGCGTTCGCTTGTTGGAACATGAAGCATTTGAAGAAGTTCTTCTTTAGATTTGCTATAGAAATCTTTAGCAAACCCTAAACCATAACGACCTGTTTCCAAACTTCTGATTGCTTTTTGGAAAGCTTCTTTATAAGTTTTACCGATACTCATAACTTCCCCAACTGCTCTCATTTGCGTACCAAGTTTGTCTTCTGCTTTCTTAAATTTCTCAAATGCCCATCTTGCAAATTTAATAACGACATAATCACCATCTGGTTTGTATTTGTCAAGTGTGCCATATTTACCACATGGAATATCTTCTAATGTGAGACCTGTTGCAAGCATCGCAGATACAAGTGCAATTGGGAATCCTGTTGCTTTAGAAGCAAGTGCTGAAGAACGAGAAGTTCTTGGATTAATTTCAATAACAATAATACGTCCTGTTTCAGTATGACGCGCGAATTGAACATTTGTACCACCAATAACTTCAATCGCTTCTACAATTTTATAAGCTTGGCGTTGTAATTCTTTTTGAACATCTTCTGAAATCGTAAGCATTGGTGCAGAGCAGAAAGAATCTCCTGTATGCACACCAAGTGGGTCAATATTTTCAATAAAGCAAACGGTAATCATATTCCCTTTTTTATCACGTACGACTTCAAGTTCAAGTTCTTCCCAACCTAAGATAGATTCTTCTACTAAAACTTGACCTACTAAACTTGCTTGCAGCCCTCTTGCACAAACACTACTTAATTCCTCTTTATTATAAACAAGGCCGCCACCAGCTCCGCCCATTGTATAAGCTGGACGAAGAACAACTGGGTAACCTAATTTATCTGCAATAGCAAGTGCTTCTTCTACTGTATAAGCTACTTCACTTCTTGCCATTTCAATACCAAGGCTATCCATTGTTTTCTTAAATTCGATACGGTCTTCTCCACGTTCAATCGCATCTACCTGTACACCAATGACTTCAACATTATATTTTTCTAAGATTCCTAACTTATTAAGCTCCGAACATAAGTTAAGTCCTGATTGTCCTCCTAAGTTTGGTAATAAGCAATCTGGACGTTCCTTTGCAATAATTTCTTCTAAACGCTCTGCATTAAGTGGTTCTATATATGTAACATCTGCAATATCTGGGTCTGTCATAATGGTTGCAGGGTTTGAATTCACTAAAATAATTTTATAACCTAGTTTTCTAAGTGCTTTACAGGCTTGTGTTCCTGAATAATCAAACTCACACGCTTGGCCAATGATGATTGGACCTGAACCAATAATTAAGACCTTTTTAGATCCCTCTTTGTTTCCCATATCTTTAATCCTCCAAAAAATCAGTTTTCTATACTTTTCTTTAAGCACTTTTATATAGTTATGCAATACATTCTTTGTATATGCTTAAATTGTATAAATTATAACATATAATTTCTTATTTTTTAATAATTATTCGAAATTATCTTTTTTTATTCTTTTTTCGTCAGTTATCGGCATTTTTAGTGTATGCTAAACTAAAAAATCCCTATAAAATTAGGCAAGTTATTTTCCCCAATCTTATAGGAATTTTCTTTAAATCACTTTATTTTTAAGGATTCAGTGATATCTATCTGATAGGCTATTTTTTTACGTTGCTATAAAAAGTATCTCTTAGTCCATATACTTCTTAAATACCTTAAACAAAGCATCAAACGCTTGACGTGAAACAATTTCCTTCGGCTCAAATTTTCCATCTATAAGAGGAAAGAGTTCTGTTCCACCCAGCATTCTGACTGCATCTTCTTCCCAAGCTTCTACTTCATTCATATCCACTATCTCGATATCCTTCTTTATTAAATCTTCTAAAGAAATACCCATAAACTGAGCATATCTTTGTAAAATAACCGCTATTTGCGCACGTGTTAATGCTTGGTTTGGGACAAATAGAGCTTCACTTTCTCCATTAATAATTTGATGGGTACTCGCCCATACCACATATGGTGTATCATATGAAAACATTGAAATATCTTCAAATGAAGTCGTCACACTATTCATTGTACTTCCTGTACGTTCCATATAATCTCTTCCTAAATAAACAGCTAGTGCTCCTCGTGTCAATTCTATTTTGGGAGCCACCTTATTTTCTTTGTCTGCCAAAATAGCCTGTATGGCTGTATCTTGACCCATTAAATAATCCTCCCTAGTTTGCTCTGCCCATAAGTCTGGTAGGAGAGGTTCTACTTCATAATCTTTTGCCGCATCTATTAGAAGACCTAAATCACAAAATTTATTAGAATAAGAGCATTTTATTTTAGAGTTTGGTAGTTCAAAACTTGAAACTTGACCAAAATGATCCACACTACCACCTGTAGGTGAGCCAACCAATACAGACCCAATTTCTTTAAACTCCACTGCATTTATTAAAGCCGAAGAAAATGTATTACTTCCTATTAAAGTATATAACTGCATCCCATCTTGTTGATTTTTTTCATCTAATACATACATTAATGGGATAATGACCCCATCTGACCCCCCGCTATTATAGCGTAAATCTAAAATCGTACGCTTATATCCTTTTTGTGTAATTGCATCATTCACTTGTCTCGCAAATTTTTCCATCGGTAAATGTTCATCTTCTCGGCAAGCATTATATTGAATATATAATGTTTCTTCATCCAATGGTTTAAAAAAGTATAGCTTAGATGCATCCATTGCTGTTTCAGGTATTTCACATGGTATTTGACTCATAGAGATAGATTGAAGGCCTTTCTTATCTATTGCCTCCACTTCTATTGTTTCTAGTTTTTCACCTAACTTAATTTCTAAAACAATCTTCTTAGGCGAATTTAAAACACCATAGTGCTCTAAAATGTCATAGACATAAAATGTTCCAACAAATTGTTTATTTAAATAGACCTCATTATCAAAACAAAGCATGGGCATGATTTTTTGTTTAATTTCCTCTAGTGACATTCCATTAATTGAGGTCAAAATACCACCTAAAGCTTGTTGATGCTCTGATGGGATGCCTGTAATTAGTAAACCTTCTTTGATCATTTTTCCATCGATTGGGATATAGTGCGCATTTTTTCCTAATTGTCCCCCTATACTCAATTTGGTATGAGAATCCCCAACCAGTGCGGTTAACTCAGATAGTGCAATAGCAAACTCAAAGTCACTCATTGTATGTAATGCGCGCTCAATCTCAGTAATCTTTTGCTTGAAAATGGCTTGATTATTTTTATGATAAATATTCGGATGGTTGCTTTCTAAAGTTTTAAATAATGTCTCCAAATCTGCTTGACGTGCTGTTATGCACGCTTCACTTATAGTCTTTTGTATAGAAACTGGATGCATCAATTCTTCCGCCCTTAAACCAACTGGAAAATAAGCATTGAAACCGAGTGTTGCAACTAATAATACTGAATAAAATTTCATACTTTTCATGAATAAATCACCTTTCTTGATTTGAGACACATAGTCTATTATATTTTTCTTTACTTTACTTGATGTTGCTTTGCACTCTGATAGGTCAGTAAGATGAGCACAGTGGTTGCAACCACTGCAAAGATAGGTAAGAAAATAAAGGGTGGTATATTTTTGCCAAATAGTTCATATACCCCTATATCCGTTATACACCAAACATTCATCATATTAAAGGGAACAAGCAAAGCGATTCTATATAAAGAAAGCATCGTTTT
>JAGAVZ010000167.1 GCA_017941635.1 Cellulosilyticum sp. | reverse complement strand
TGGTCGCTATAGGGCTCGAACCTATGACCCCCTGCTTGTAAGGCAGGTGCTCTCCCAGCTGAGCTAAGCGACCATATGTGCTATTATCAATATTGAATTGTTATTAGCATCTAAGTAAGAAAACTTACTTAAACGACCCAGAAGGGACTCGAACCCTCGACCTCCGCCGTGACAGGGCGGCGTGCTAACCAACTGTACCACTGGGCCATATTAAATTAAGTGAGCCACCCGGGAATCGAACCCGGGACAACTTGATTAAAAGTCAAGTGCTCTACCGACTGAGCTAGTGACCCACACAGTCGGGGTGACAGGACTCGAACCTGCGGCCTCCTGAACCCAAATCAGGCGCTCTAGCCAAACTGAGCCACACCCCGTTACCTTTGTGTGTTGTTAGTAAAACTAACAATGACCCATACGGGAATCGAACCCGTGTTACCGCCGTGAAAGGGCGATGTCTTAACCGCTTGACCAATGGGCCTTATTAACTTGCGCCGCTTCGTTTTTATTTGTTTGCCTCAGCGACAAGTAATATAATACACTAGATACCTACATGAGTCAACAACTTTTTTACTTTTTTTTTATAAATCTGCATTTATTTTTCCAAATCATTGAGTATCAAAGGTTTCATTAGACTCATCTGAGTGTATTATAACCATTTTTTTACCTTTCTATGCTATTTTCTATAAAAATATTAGAAGAAGATCTCGCAAATCTAGAGAGCTTTTTACTATTTAATAACGGTTAGTATAACTTTCATACCACACACCAGTATTTAATTTTTACATTCTCTGTTATGTATATTATGTTTTTATGTTTCGTTATATCTAATATGATTGTTGCATAAAATAAATTAATCTCCTTTATGATATTTTTAAAGAGGTGACCTCGAACTAGTCACCTCTTCTTTTCTTATCTATATTCTTTACTCATATTATCTAATTTAATATCTTAACTAAGCAGGTTCTTATTCCTAGAATATATTATTTTAAGACGCAAAAAAAGTCGGCAACCTTTGCTTTCAAAAGCTACCGACTCCTTTTATAAAGAGCGCGAAACGGGACTCGAACCCGCGACCCTCTCCTTGGCAAGGAGATGCTCTACCAACTGAGCCATTCGCGCATGAATTTGGCAACCACCTACTCTCCCAGTCGGTCTCCCAACAAGTACCATCGGCCGCTTAGGTCTTAACCTGCGTGTTCGGGATGGAAACGGGTGTTTCCCCTAAGCGCATCGTCACCAAAAATATTGTTTGCCGTGTTTCAACGACAAAAACAATAATATACTATCTTACTGTTTCTGTCAACACTATATTTAGGATTTCAACAAAAATTTTGTTTATATCTTAATATAACTATTATTATTTAATACAACATACTTCTAAAACATAAGAGCAGATGGAGTTGTTTTAAGTTCAGTTTTACTACCATTCAATACAACATACGAGTTAAAATAATAGTAAAATTGAATGTCACTTCTTTTTATTTTTCCTACTCGAAAAGCACCTGTTAAGAGTACATCATCATCTACTCATAATAGGTGCTTTCCACTTTTGTATCTATATTTATTGGAGGAGGAGCTACATATATAAAATCATATAAATATTATAAGGCTTCAAATCTGCTAGCTTTTATAACTTTATGATACATATACCACCTGTTTGTAATATATTATTTTCATAATGATGTGCTAGTAGTATTTTTCCTTCAAGCTGCAACTTAGTAGGTTCATTCGAGCAGTTTAGAATAACCGCCATTTTTTTAGCATCGTAATCATCTATTTTAATGTATTCTATAACCCTATCATTATCTATATGATTAGTAAAATGGAAATTGCGGCTTCTAAATAGACTTTCTTCTTTTCTTAATCGTGTTAATAACTGTACAAATTCTACATGTCCATCATATTTTCCTTCCTCGATTTCCTTCCAAGGCATACATCTTCTACAGTCTGGATCATGCTTACCTTGAAGCAATACTTCAGTACCATAAAAAATACATGGACTTCCTGGCATAGTAAAAAGTACAGCTAACTGTTGATATACTTTATCGGTATCTGGTATCTTGGTACTGACTCTAATGGTATCGTGTGAATCTAGTAGATTAAAGAGTACATCATTTGTCTGCTGCATGTATAAGGTGTAGCATCTATTGATATCCTCTTCAAAATCTTTCTTAGTATAGCTTTCTTCTAACCAAAAGTCTGAGATTGCGTTACCGAGTGGATAGTTCATTACCGCATCAAATTCATCACCACGAAGCCAGTGAATTGAATCGTTCCATACTTCACCTAGAATATAAATGTCTTCCTTTAGCGCCTTCATTCTAATTCTAAGTTCCTTACAGAAACGATGGGATAGCTCATTGGCTACATCTAACCGAATACCATCTATGTCATATTCTTTTACCCAATACTCGCATATATCAATAATATGCTTTCTTACTTTCGGGTTGCTTGTATTGAGTTTTGGCATCTTATCATTAAAAGCAAAGCTATAGTATCTGCCCTTCTTGGTATTCCACTCATTTTCTTTGAAAGGCCATTCATTGACTATAAACCAGTCATAATACTTTGACTGTGGCCCATTCTTCACTACATCTTGCCACTCTTTTGCTTCTTTTCCTATATGATTAAATACACCATCTAGCATGACTTTAATGCCTAATAGATGAGCTTTTTGTACAAGCTCCTGCATGGTTTCCTTTGTTCCAAAATGCGGGTCAATACTTAAGTAATCAACTGTATCATATTTATGAGTACTTGGACTTTCATTAATAGGTGTTAAATAAATACCTGATATATTTAAATCCTTTAAATATGAAAGCTTATTAATAATGCCTCTTAAATCTCCTCCATAAAACTCTGTATTTTTTACTTCCTTATTAGATCCTGCCCAGGGTAATACATTTTTAGGACTGATAGAAGGATCACCATTACAGAATCTCTCGGGAAAAATCTGATACCAAATGGTGTCATTTACCCACCTTGGTATGTCATTGATATCCACCTCATTCATCCACGGAAAAACAAAACACCCTGGCTCATGATGGAGTCTTTCTAACTCCTCTTTGGTACAAAGCATATCTTCAAAATAGTAATAGACTTCACCTGCCACTGAAATCAGTTCAAAGAAATATCGACATCTTTTAAATTCTGGTTGCACAGTCGTTGTCCACCATAATCCATTCTTTAAATTCTTTTTATAGATGATTTCTTCTCTTTTCCCTTCCCATCGATTAGCTGAACCTAATATGCCATTGCTAAAAGGATCCCCATAATGTAAAAAGACTTGTTCCACTTCATAGCTTGTTTTCAAGTTAATAATCAAGTCATTCTTGTTTAAAGGATAACAGTAGTTATCTGAACTTCTATGATAGACACTATAAAACTCCATTCTATTTTCCTCCTAAGTAACCTCATAGACCTATGTCTTCTATCTTGCTTACTTCAATATAAATCTCAACATTATTTTCTAATTCTATCCTTGTGCCTTATCTATCTGTCACTACTTTTAGTACTTACCTTAATTATGCCTTTACAAGCACCATAGCTGTCTTCCCTGGTACTTTTATCTCACCACTTGTTAGTGTCTCTATAACTTTGATACCAGCTTGGTCGCCATTTACCACTACATGCCACTTATCATGTGCTAAAGATATTGTTTGAACCACTTGATTTCCATTAAATATTACCACAATCTCTTTCCATTCATCATCTACTGCATGATTTTGTAGTGTATACCCCACCATATGAGTAGTAGGCATTTCTAAGAACTTTAGATTTTTAGCAATTTCACTGGTTGTTGTCATTCTAAATACTGGATGCGCCTTCCTTAGTTCAATCAGTCCCTTATAATACGTAAAGACTTCTTTAAACTCAGATTTACGTTTCCAGTCTAGTTGATTGATTTTGTCACTTGATTTATAGCTATTTTCATCCCCATATTTAGTTCTTGCAAACTCTGCTCCCGCATGAATAAAAGGTACTCCTTGTGAGGTCAGTACAATAGCATTGGCAAGCTTCTGCATTTTAATTTTTTCTTCTAGTGTCACTTCTTCATCACAGCTTGCCTCAATTTTATCCCATAGCGTTAGATTATCATGTGCTGATACATAGTTAACTGTATATCTAGGCTCTAGAGCATATGGTGCATCTGAGTAATTCACTTTTGAGTAATTAATTTGTGGATGCTTAGTGGAGGCTACAATACCAAATTTGATAGACTCCTCCATATCATCTCCTCCACTAATAAAACCTTTCTTTTCGGAGATAAAAACATCACCTCTTACAGCATCTCTTAAATCATCATTAAATACACCTACATTTCTAAGTTTTGGTGCATTTGCTTTTAAAGCACGTTTTTTATCTTCTAAACCACAAGGTCCACCAGCCCAACCTTCACCATATAAAATAATATTAGGATTAATTTTGCTTAATTCTTCATAAATACAATTCATAGTGTCAATATCTAAAACACCCATTAAATCAAATCTAAAACCATCTATCTTGTATTCCCTTGCCCAATAACACAATGACTCTACTATCATCTTGCGCACCATAAAACGCTCTGAAGCAATTTCATTACCACAAGCTGAACCATTGTAAAATCTTCCTACTGCATTGGTTCTGTGATAATAGCATGGCATTAATTTGTTAAGGGAAGATCCTTCACTTATTCCTGTATGGTTATAGACAACATCCATAATGACACCTAATCCATTTTCATGTAACGACATAATTGCTTCTTTATACTCTTTGATTCTCACTTCACCATGATACGGGTCTGTCGAATAGGAACCTTCTGGGATATTGTAATTAAGTGGATCATATCCCCAGTTATACTCAGCTGAATCCTTCTTTGCCTCATCTACTGTCAGATAATCATAACAAGGCATAAGTTGTATATGCGTCACACCTAATTCTTTGATATGATCAATTCCTGTTGTTTCTCCCTCATTACTCTTAGTTCCTGTTTCTGTAAAGGCTAAAAACTTACCTTTATTTTTAATATGGCTGTTGTCATCTATGGACATATCTCTAACATGTAGCTCATAAATAATGGCCTCAGTAGGATTAGAAATCGTTGGTCTACTGTGCTTTTCCCATCCCTTAGGGTTGGTTTTGGAAAGGTCAATTACCATTCCTCTCTTACCATTTACGCCACACGCTTTTGCATATGGGTCCATGACTTCCTCTTCTTTATTTCCTCTTTTGACCTTATATGTATAATAAATTCCTTCTAAATCTCTTTCTACTTTTGCTCTCCAAATCCCTTTTTCTTGATGTTTCATTGGAATTTCTTCTATTTTATTGTCGCCATTCCCACCGCTATATAACACAAGCATTACCCCATCTGCTCCTGGACTCCATACTTTAAAAAAAGAGACCTGTGCGCTGTATGTTACGCCTAGATCTCTTCCAGAGTAATTATATTTGCGGTTAAAGGCTCTAGAATTAAAAATTTTTTTCATAGGCTAACCTCTTATTTTTCTATAATCTACTGACTAAGTCATAGATTCTTCTATATAAATAGTCATTTTATTTTAATAACATGCTTCCAAACTAGATACGACTTCTAATAACTGTGTCGCTAACTCATTAATCTTATTAGAAGCTTCAACCTGTTCTATTGTCTCTGCATTGACTTCTTCTATAATACATGCAAATTCTTCTGCGATCTGTGTGATATCTTTCATTCTTTCTGCAATCTTCTGCTTTTCTAGAGATACTATTGTAATCAATTCATTAGCTTTATTAATTTGTCCATCTATCCCATCCATCTTTTCATAGATATCAGTGAAAGTATGATTAATCCCTTCAACTAGTGGACGTTGCTCACCAAATATCTCCATGGCATGTGCTAATTCAGATAGCGTAGATTGTCTTTTCTGCTCAATGACTTGTAGCACATTGGCAATATTAGTAATTGCTTTAGAGGTTTCTAGTGAAAGCTTTCTTACTTCCTCTGCTACTACCATAAAACCTTTTCCACTTTCTCCTGCTCTAACAGCTTCAATAGAAGCATTAATTGCAAGCAGGTTGGTTTGCTTATTAATCTTTTCAATCATCTCTAAAATCTGATTAATATTTGCAGTTTCTGCTCCAAGTGTTTGCACCGAATCCGCTACCTTATTACTAATTTGAATATTTTTCTCTGACTGGTCAGTTAACTCTCCTAGCTTTTGGCGGGTTGCACAACTAATATTCATTGTAATCTGAGAGATACATCTAATATCTTCAATAATATTATTCACTTCATTTACATTCTCAGATAATACTGCAATCATTTTATCTGCTTCTTCTATGGCATCTCTTTGTTGAAGTGCCCCTTGTGCAATACTTTCTGTTGTCCCGCTAATACCTTCTGCTGACTGACTTGTGGCTGTTGCTTGATATTGCAATATTTTGGTACTCTCTTTAGCGGTAGCTGTTACCATTTTACTTGTATCAATCATCTCCTTTAATGAGTTGATCATATCCGTAAAGCCTGTAATTAATAGCCCAATCTCTTTGGAATTTATTCTTGTCTTTTCTTTAATCTTATGACTTATATCTAAATGACCGCTCTGTACTTCTTTCATATAAGAAGCCATCATTACAATGGGCTTAGTAATTCTTTTACCTTGTAGAATACTAATTATTATTGCAATAATAATAATAATAGCTAATACTAAAATTATACTTTGACAAGAACGATTAAAATCAATCATTAAATCCGTCATCGGTGCCACACCTATGACCTTCCATCCATTACTACATTTAATCATACTGACTACATTATCATTAATAGTTTCTACTGCAGAGACTTCTTCTAATTGATCAAAGCGTTCCAAAATATCTGTTTTTACAGGTATACTTGAATCTGTAGCTGAAATTACTTGATTTTCTTCGTCTAAAATTGTAATGGACATACAGGTATCTACATTGGCTAATTCTATAAAACGAGTAAGTACTGACTTGTCCATCATAATGACTACATAGCCATTATCACTAAGTGATGGCTTTCTGGCGATATAAATATTATTTTCTTCCCCTTCTCCCATACAAAACCAGTTAGATACTACACTACTTTGATTTTGCATTTCTGTATAAGCATCACTTGCCTGAAAAGCCATAATATCAAATGTATCTTTGACCTTTACATCTTTATAGCATATCTTTCCCTCACTACAAATGTATATCCCCGTAATTATATCTTGTGTATTGATAATAGATAGAATCTGCTCACTAATATTACTCCTTAATGTAGACTGCTCTATTGCATCTAGCTTATAATATCGTGCAGTAGCTGACTTAACATATTCTAAAGCTAATATATCCCCTAGTGTACCTCGACCAACTCCAATATAATCATGAATATTATATTCTAATTGTTGTACAATCTGTCTAGTATAGCTGCTTACTAGGTTTTTTGTACTTTTCCTAGTAAGCGTTATACTCATTATCATAATAATTATCATAGGTACAGTACTAAGTAGTAAAAATGTTGCTACAAGTTGTGTTTGAAGTCTTCCTTTGTTGCCACTCATAAAGCCCCCCTATATTTAATAATACTGCTACCTTTAATAGTATCTTTTATTTAATGGAACCACTGGTAATACCTGAAACATAGTATTTTTGTAACCAGATAAATAAAATCGTAATTGGAATTGCAATACATACACTACCTGCTGCGAACATTGTGAAGTATTGTTCAATATTTTCTTTCTCAGTTAAGTACCAAAGACCAATTGCTACAGTATATTTATCATAGTTATCACCCATGATCATCTTCGCTGTGATGAAGTCCATCCAAGGAGAGATAAATGCTTGAAGTGCTGTATAAATCAAGATAGGTTTTGATAAAGGAAGCACTATCTGTGTAAATACTTGTGCATTCGTTGCCCCATCAATACGCGCTGCCTCATCTACTTCTCTTGAAATTGTATCAAAGAAGCCTTTTGTAATATAGAAAGTAGTTGCTGCACCAGCTGAGTAAACTAATACAAGCGCTATCAAACTTTGAGTTAAACCAATTGATTTTAATACATAATAAATTGCAATCATAGACATGAATCCTGGGAACATTCCAAGTACAAGTGCTAAGTTCATATACGTTCTTCTTAATTTAAAACGTAATCTAGACATAACATATGCCACAGAAACATTAATAAATGTACTAAGTAGGCAGCTTCCTGTTGCTACAAGGAATGTGTTTAAAAACCAACGTTTAAAGTTAAATATTGGATTGGTAAACAGACTCACATAGTTCTTTAGTGTGTATGACTTAGGAATAAAATAAGGTACATTCGCTGTTCCTTCAGCTCTAAATGAAGTTAAAACAATCCAAAGGATTGGGAACAACCAAATAATACTTAGAACAGTTAAAATAATATATACCAATGTATTAGTTGCTTTTTTTCGTGATTTCATTGACATTGTTCTCATTATTGGAAGTCCTCCTCACTCTTAGCTGATGATGTTAGGTTAAAGGTTACAAGTGAGATAATAACTGAGATCACGAATACTGCAATACCAATTACTGAAGCTCTACTGTAATCCTTGTAGTTAACTGTTAATTTGTATAACCAAGTTACAAGTAAATCTGTTTTACCTGCAAAGTAATAATCTGTTGCTAAAGGTTCACCCTTCGTTAAGAAGTAAATTACATTGAAGTTATTGATATTACCGATGAACTGTGTAATTAAGTATGGTGCTGTTACAAAAAATACATATGGCATGGTAATCTTCATAAATGCTTTAATTGGAGATGCACCATCAATATCTGCTGCTTCATAAAGCTCTCTTGGAATATTCATTAAGATACTTGATGTAATCAACATGGTATAAGGTACCCCAAGCCAGAAGTTTACTACTAAAACCATAATACGTGCATACATTGGCTTTGTTAGGAATGGGATGAATTTTGAAATCACACCCCAACCAATTAATTCCCCATTTAAAGGACCATAGTCCATTAACATTTGACGAATAACAAGCAAAGTGATGAATTGTGGTATAGCCATTGTAATAACGAAAATAGTACGCCATACCTTTTTAAATTTAATACCTTCTTTATTAATTAAGATAGCAAGTACAATTCCTCCAAAGTAACAAGTTACTGTAGCAAGTACTGCCCAGATTAAAGTCCAGCCCAGTACCGGGAAGAATGTATGACTAAATGAAGATGTACTAAAAAGCATATCTTTAAAGTTTGCTAGTCCAACCCAGTTAAACAATGCCCCTGGTGGTTGATGATCTTTATCGTAGTTTGTGAAAGCAATAAGAATCATATAGAGTAATGGTAATACTGTAAAAATAGTAACCATGATTAATGGAATGGTCATTAAGGTGACATGGAATTTATTATCTACTAAATCTCTTAAGTCTTCTTTAAATGTTGGAACATGATGTCCCTCATCTGCTAAATCTTGTATATATTTAGCACTATATAAATTACTAATATAAATTACTAAAAATATCCCCATTACAACTAATGTACATACACCATAGAGTAGGAAGAGCATAGAGTTATCACCTTGTGAAAGCACTTCTATACCCAGTGTTTCATCAAATACCCACCCTTGTGTTTGTGTCCCTAATGTGATTAGACCTTTTAACTTTTTAATACCCACTTTTGCTAAGAAAAAGAGAAAGCCTATCTCACATCCTAGATATATAAGTCCTTTTACAAACTGCTTTCTAGCTATGTTTCCAAGGCCCATAATTAAAAATGATAATCTGGTGAATAAATCACCGTTTTTAAAGATCGTAAAAATATTATCTCTACTTTTCGTCTTTGTCTGCTTGCCTCTTTTATTGATAGCTATTTCACTCATTAACTTCCCTCCCATTCCGCATACTTAGAAAAGTGCTACTATAGAGAAAAGTCATCCCTTACTCTATAGTAGCTTATTTTCTTTTCTCTCTAGACTAAATGCACTTTCTTATTGTGCGCCTTCAGTAATAGTTGCTACTAAAGTATCAAGTTTTGCTTGATAATCAGCCTCTGTAATTGTTCCATCAAATGCTTCTTGTACAAATGCTTTTGTTGCATCCCAGAATTTACCCATTTGTGGGATAGCTGGCATAGCATAAGCATGGTTAAGTTGAGCAAGTAATGCCGCTACAGCTGGATCAGCAGTAATTTCTGTATTTGTTGCAAGTTCAGAAGCTACAGGAATACCACCTCTATCTTTAAATCTCTTAAGTTGGTTTTCTTCATTTGTTAACCAGTTTGCAAGAGCCATTGCTTCAAGAGGATATTTTGTATTAGATTTTACACAATAAATTTTGAAACCAGCAAATGATGCCATGTGTTTTTCTTCACCATTGAAGTTAAGTGTTGGAAGTTCTGCTACACCAAAGTTTTCACCAAGAACTTCTTTGTATGTTTCTGTTTTCCATGGACCTGCAATATAAGCCCCTAATGTACCAGCTTCGAATTGAGCTGCTGCTACAGTATCATCAAATGCAACAACACCTGATTCTTTTAATGAACCTAATAATTTAGCAACTTCAAGTCCATTTTCATTGTTGAAAGTAACTGTTTTAGCATCAGAACCATCTGCTCCAAATAATTCGCATCCATTAGATAAGAAGAATGGACCAGAATAATATGCATTAGCAATATCCATTGCAAATGGTGTTACACCATCAGCTACCTCTGCTGTAAGCATTGTATCTAATGATTTAACTTGTTCTTCATCAAAGATTGCTTTGTTATAGAATAAGAAATATGTTTCTGATACACTTGGATAACCATATAATTGACCTTCATATGTAGCAGCATTTATAGCTCCAGCTACTGTTCTGGCATTGATTTCATCAGCATATTTTGTATTTTTGTAAACAGCACCTGATTGCACAAGCTCACCTAATTGGTCATGTGCAATTGCAAATACGTCTGCTGCTGCTTCTGTATCTTTAAGAACTTCTGTTTTAGCTTGATCTTCACCATTTACACGCACAGAAATATTCCATTTTACTTCTGGGTATTCAGCTTTAAAAGCATCTACCATTTCATTTAACATTTGTTGATCATCTTGAGATCCCCAAACCACAAGTTCAGCAGCTTCATTTTGGAAAATAGAATCAGATTGAGTTTCTGTTGGTGTTGCTGAAGCTTCTTCTTTGTTCTCTTCTGGCTTAGTTGTTTCTGCTGGTGTATTAGTAGATGCACTTTTACTTTCTCCACAACCTGTCATTGACATCCCCATAGCACCAATCATCATCATTGCAATAACTTTAGAAAATCTTTTCTTTCTCATTTCAAATTCCCCCTAATATGGTTACCTTTATTTTTTCTTATATTCAAATGGCCATTAGTAGAAATCTAGCATACTAGATTCCCACTAACATAACCTATTTGACAACTCTAGTTATTTGTTTTTGGCTCGATACTCCAAATCTCATTAGCATATTGCATGATTGTACGGTCACTAGAGAAAATACCTGCGTGAGCGATATTCATTAGACTCATCTTAGCCCATGCTTTTTGATCTTTGTAAGCCATAAATACTTTATCTTCTGCCTCTCTAAATGCTACAAAGTCTTCAAGTACAAAGTATGTGTCTCTTTCTTTCATTAAGCTATTATATAAATCTTCAAAGTCACCACTACCATCATCATCAAATGTGCCATCAATAAGAGCTGATACTACTCTCATTAAGTCTTCATTTGCTTCTGCAACAGCACTTCCTTTGTATGTTTTTTGGATTTCTTCAATATCTTCGACTCTAAGACCAAAGATAAAGTTATTCTCTTCTCCTGCTTCACCAACGATTTCTACGTTAGCACCATCATATGTACCGAATGTTAAAGCACCGTTTAACATAAATTTCATATTACCTGTACCAGATGCCTCTTTACCAGCTGTAGAAATTTGTTTAGAGATATCTGCAGATGGGAATAATTTTTCACCATAAGATACACGGTAGTTTTCAACGAATAATACTTGCATTTTTTCACTAACCACTGGATCATTTTCCACAAGTTTAGCGATAGCTCCGATGAATTTAACAATTGATTTCGCTCTTCTATAACTTGGGAATGCTTTCGCACCGAAAATAAATGTTGTTTTTGGCATATCTAAATCTGGATTTTCTTTAATACGATAGTATAGATCTAAGATATAGAAAGCATTAAGTAATTGTCTCTTGTATTCGTGTAAACGTTTGATTTGAATATCGAATAAAGAGTTAGGATCAATGACTGTTCCTTCTGTCTTTTTGATATAAGCTGCTAATTGTTTTTTCTTAGTATGTTTAATTTGCATTAAACGATTAAGAACTGTATCATCATTTACATATTGTTCTAATTTTGTTAACTGACTAAGGTCTGTTACCCATGCTTCATTTCCAAGAAGCTCAGTAATGAGTGCTGATAATTCCTTATTACAAAGTTTAAGCCATCTTCTTGGT
>JAGAVZ010000166.1 GCA_017941635.1 Cellulosilyticum sp. | reverse complement strand
TTCATATCGAGTTAAAAGCTATTACAGTGTACCAACCCTAAATATACCATATCTGTTATAACTATTATCTACTGTTGCATTTGTGCAAGTAAGATTTATAACATCATTTGGCTGGCATCTAAGCAAGCACATATTTGATATGATTGAATAGTCAGCAGTGTTACCGTTAACTATAGATTGGCGTTTAACAGTTTCACCATTTTGTCTGATAAGGCTTTCCATATTAGCTGTCATACTTTGAGGATTAGCACAAACAAAAGCATAATACAAACCAGCTTTAGGGACTGTCCACGATAAATCCAACGTGTATGTAAAAGCATTTGCTACATATGACGCTTTATCAATATCATCTACATACTGCTTATCTGCCAACTGATTTGACGTACTAGCTGAACTAGGTATAAGCGCATTTATATCACTAATATCACTAGTATTATCAGCAACATCTTTAACAAGTCCACTAGAGCTATCGCCAACTACTGTGCTAAGTGTACTAACATCAGATGTAGCTTGGTTAGCAGTAGCAATAGCTGTATCAGCCTTGCCATCAGCACTTGTAGCTGTGCTCAATGCTTGCGTAGCCTTACTATCAGCGTTGACAACCTTAGTATTAACTTCATTCACGCCACCACTCAGAGTCTGTGCAGTAGTTGTCAAAGTAACATTACCATTCTGTGTTTCAAGAGCAGTAACCCTATTACCAACATTAGCAAGTCCACTTTCATCACCCGTAATCGTAGCGTGTATCTGCTGTAAGTCAGCTTCATTCGCACCAACTCTAGCTTCAAGAGCACTAAATGAACTTTCATCCTGTGCAATCTTACTCTCTACAGTAGTCATCCTACCTTTCAGTGAAGTAATATCACCAGCATTAGCATCAACATCAGTTCTCAATCCAGCTAAAGTAGTGTCATAAGTAGCAACCGTAGCTTCAACAGCGTCAACGTCATCACCTAAGTTACTAACACTCTGCTCAACTGTTGCAATTCTTGACTCCCACCCTTGTACACTAGCAATCTCTGTATGCAACTGGGCATTGTCAGCTTCAAGAGCATCAATATCACTCTCAGCACTAGCGACTCTATTAGTCAAACTCTGCAAGTTACTACTCTGAGCTGTTACAGCACTTTGCAAGTTAGCAATATTCTCAGTGTTAATCGACACTTGTCTAACGACTTCAAGCTGAGAAGTAGGGTCAAGCTCTGCTAATCCTTGTTTCAAGTCCTCAATATCAGAAGTGTTAACAGCTGTCTGCTGTGCTAAGATAGTAATATCTTGTGCATTGCCAGCAATATTAACTTCATCATGTGCTACTCTATCTGTCAATTCAGATATATCACTAGCATTTTTATTTATTCTAGTATTATACTCATTCAACGTTGTTCTAACTTCTGAGCAACAGTTTTCAAGAGTAGTAATTCTATTCTCATGGTTAGTGAGCTGAGTAGCATGAGCAACAATAGTATTTTCTGCGCTAGACACTCTTTCATCAATTTCATGCAAGTCATTACGCAATATACTAATATTAGTGATATTGGTTTCAACTTTTTCTTCTAAGGCGTTAACACGTTCTGTTAAATCATCAATATTAGCTGTACTAACAGTTTCGATAACGTTCTCAATTTCAACAAGTCTAGACCCATAATTTAATAAGGTAGTATTTACATTATCACAGCAATCCTCAAGGGTTGATACTCTTGTATCAAAGGTATGTACAAGAGTATCTAAATCATTAACCCTATCAGTAATATCACTTTCAAACTGTGTGATATGCTCATCTAATGCGATAAATTGATTATCAATTTTAAGCATATCATTTGTGTAATATTCGAGAAATGCTGGTTTAATAGAACTACCCTTAAATTGTGTTAATAGCAATTTAGTTGTTTGTTCTATTACACTCATAGTTTATCTCCTTATGCTTCAATACTACCAAAGGCTTTCCATGTTCCAGGGCTACCACTAGTAACACAAACCCAGCCAATATTTCCACCAGCTGATGGGTTTGAATTATAAACAATTTCACCTTTAATATGGCTACCAGTAGATGGCTCAGATGAATTTGTATATCTTGCAAGAGTTTCGCCTTTAGCGATTATTGGTGACGGTAATGTTGCACCATCAATGCTATTACCCTCACAGCATGTTATACTGGTTGCACTAATTTCTCTTATTGAAAATGATGACGCACCTTTTATAACGTTATTTAATACTTCAACGTTTAAAGTTACTGATCTACTATCACACATAATTCCCACAGCCATCTTGTGGTCATCACTAATGATATTATTATTTTTAATAATAACGCCATCATTATCAATTATTTCAATACCGTTTGTATAACCAGCACGTTCATCCTGACCACAGTTATGTATGATATTGTTATCAATCATAACTTGTTCATTATGCCCAGTTAATAGTATTCCGTGCTGTTTCATTGACTCAAGCATATTGTTGCTGATTGTAATATTGCCAACTTTAACAATCTGAATACCATTTAAACAATCAGAAATGTAGTTACCGTCTACAATAACATTGAAAAATGTAATGTTATCATCATATACATTTCTTATTGTAATAGCACTGCTTGTTCTTTCAATTCTGTTATTGATTAACCTAGTGAAGTTTGATACATCGCTTGAGTCATCAAACTGTAATCCTATTGCTCCGCCCTCAATGTCAGCGATAACACAATTTGAAATTGTACAATCACCAACAGCACAATAAAATGCGTGCTGTGCGCTGATATTATGGATATAGCAATTATCAACCTTCATATTTCCGCCATGGTGTGGTAAATATATTCCAATGGCAACATCCCATATTTCACAATTTGTAATAGTAAGGTTGTCAGATTTTCTATATACTCTGATACCGTTATTATAATTTGCTGCTGCTGGAAATGAGCCAGCTGGATTTTCTTTGTAACTCATATAACAATTATCAATCAACACATTTTCAGTTATGAATAAATAAATTGCTGACTGACCAAGTTTTGTAAATTTACAATTCTTGATAATTATATTTTTACAAAGTGTTCCACCATAATACAGTCCACTTTCAATCTGTGCTCTAGCATCAGTTTGACCATCCCAGTGTTCACTTCCCTCAATAATGATACCATCAAACATTGTATTCTCAGTATCAGAGCAATCGAAAACTTGTCGCATTGTTTCTGATACCATATGAACAAGAGATTTTTCAGACCCGTATACAGTTGTATTACTTTCAACAGTAATAGTATCTGTAATTTTATAGGTTTTTGATAGATAGATGTATCCACCACCAACAAAGCAATCTTTTAATGCTTGAGTATCATCATTGACGCCATCACCTACAGCACCAAACATTTCGGGTGTTTTAAAATATTTAATTTTATTAACATCACCAATAATTTCATTGATGCCGCCACTTAATGTCTGAGCTGTTGTAATAAGTGTTTCACTACCATTCTGAGCTTCAAGGTCATCAATATCTCCCTCGGCTGTACTCATTCTTGTATCAAGATTTACAACCTTAGCTTTCAAACCAGTGTTAGCATTGTTAATATCATCTTCGGCAGTATCTAATCTGCTATCAAGTGATACAACATCACCATCCAGTTCATTAACAGCACCACTCAATGTCTGTGCTGTAGTTGCAAGAATTTCGCTACCATTCTGTGTTTCAAGGCTTGCAACTTTACCCTCTGCTGTGGTAACTCTGCTCTTAACACCAGTAATCTCACTAGCATCACTAGCTTCTGCATCAGCAATATCATGTAATGCTGTATCAATTTTGGCATAAGCATCATTATCATCCACAAGCGGATTAAACAAATCATTGTCTACATACTGTGGTAATTCATAGTAAGTAGTTTTATTTGTTGAACTCATATATTATTTCTCCTTTCATTATTCTGACAATGTAAGAGTAGAGTGTGTATGATTACTTAGCATTGCATATAATTCAGCAATAGCACCAGTAAGTGTTTGACTTGTTGTAGGTAATGTATCAGTACCAATCTTAGCTTCAATATCGGGAATATCACCTATTGACTCATTAAGAGTATGTAATGCAGTATCTACTTTTCGCCAAGCGTCATTATCATCCACAAGTGGATTGAACAAATCATTGTCTACAAACTGTGGTAATTCATAGTAAGTAGTTTTATTTGTTGAACTCATAATCATTTCTCCTTTCAATGATTATTTATCATTCCATACAGCTCATTGATTGCACCGATAAGTGTCTGTGCTGTGGTAAGCATTGCACCAGTACCAATCTTAGCATTGATACCAGTTGTTGGCTCGTTAATCTCACCATCAAGTTCATTGATAGCACCACTAAGTGTCTGCTTTGTGGTATTCAAAGCCTCTGAACCATTCTGCGTTTCAAGAGCTGTAACTTTTCCGTTTAAAGTGCTAACAGCACTATTAAGGGTAAGAATGTCACCAGTATTACCAGCCACATTGTCAGCGTTTTCTTTCATGGAACTATCAATAGTCTGAAAAGCTCCATTAAAGTCTGTCAAAGGATTGATAATATCACTACCAACAAACTGTGGTAATTCATAATTTGTTGTTTTGTTTGTGTGCATATAACTTTCTCCTTTCTTATATTATAGCACAGCATTGGCATTAAGTACATAGTTGATGCAACTAATCTCAGCATCTTCAATATCTTTCATTGTGATACTAAGACTGTTCAATTCTCCACAACTATATCCGCCAGCAATTTGTATGAGCATTTGGTTAATATCTACATTCCTATCATGCCATACCTTTTTACCAGCTAGGTAATCCCATACTGCGCTATGTGGATAAGCAAGGAACTCAACTCTTGCAATATCCAACTGTTTAACAAGTAAGTATTTAGCTTTAGTAAGCCATTCTTTAATAGTTAAACCTCTCGGTATGCTGTTAACCATCAAATCATTTAATTCATCAACGGTTAACTGTAACCTATTGTACTCGTCAATGGTAAGAGCTTCAACCAGTTCAAAATAGAACATGTTATTGATTGCATCTTGTACCTTGGCAAGTGTACCAGTTGTAGGGTCGATAACGTAAATAGTGGTAAGGTCGGGAATATCACCAATAGCTTCTTCAACCTTTTGCTCAACATATTTACGCAAATCTTCCGCAAGTGAAGCGTATCTCTGATTGAGATAAGCCAGTTCATCACTTATAATTGTTGTAAGCGTCTGTTCAAGGTTGTTAATTCTATTATTAACATCAGTTTCAAATCGAGCTTGCTCAGTCTTAACTTCATCAATAGTTTTATCAACCTCGGCAAGTTTAGCGTCAACATTTTCGTTAACACTTGTTTCAAGTTCATTGAAACGCTGATTAACAGCTTCTTCAAATCCCTCAATCTCGCCCTCAACATTAGAAAGTCTTTCATTAAACTCAATAACAGCATCATTAAGAGCGTCAACGTTATCATTAAGTCCATTTACAGCTGTAATTGTTTCGTTAACCTTGTAAGCCAACTTAGCAATCTGTTCCATATACGAAAGACTTTCTCCGTACACAGCTGGTAAGATTTTAGTACAGCATACACGAATAGTTGCTATCTTATCAATTATCGTATATCGTACATCCATATTACAACCTTTCTTCACGAATGTTTCACGTGAAACATTTACCATAAGCCAATAAACAATGGCTCAAGTTCTTTAATCACCAACATATCAATATTCAAAAACGTCTTACGAAACTTTTCAAGCATTTCGCTGTACGTTTCTGTACCGATTTTACCAATATCATTGTCTGTGTAGCTGTCTGTGCCTTTGGTATTCTTTGTGTTATCGTCTGTGATATTTCCAGTGGTATTTTCTGTTGTGTTTGTTTCAACCTCTGCGTGACCAGTGACGTTATCTTTTTTATCACCGTCAGCGTTATACGTTTCAACAATGTTACCGTGTGTTTGTGTAACGCTTTGTTCGTCAGGTGTTGTAAGAACTCTTGTCGCATTAGTGAGGTAGCTGTTGTTACCAACGCTTTCAACTCCACTAGCTTCTGTGATACCATTAAGACCACCCTGTGGTGTATCACTAAATAGTGTCCAGCTATCACCTTGGCTTACTATATCATTAGTGCGCACATCATTTCCTTGAGTTGTTGTCTTGGAATGTCTAAGGGTTGTATCTTCTTCTGTATCACTTTCTTGCGTGGTGCGTGTACCTCTGTGACTTTCGGTATCTCTAATGTTGTCAACCTTTTCATCATCATTGTACTCACCCTCATGCGTTTTGGTTGCGTTAACATTTTTCATAGGGTCGAACTGGATAAGCTCACTTTCATATAGCTGATTATAATATGGCATTATCTCAATTAACTTTTGATTAAGTTTGAGTTTCCAAAGTCCGACCGTTTCGTAACCTATCTCTCTTGTATAATAGTGTAACAAAATTTTCTTAAAAAGTCCAGCTCTATGGGCTTCTGTTTCCCCATTGAACATAGGAATTTCATTGGTTTTAAAAATCTTTTTATATGAATTTTCGATTACTTCTTCAACGTGCTCATAGTCTACACTTTCATCTAGTCCAGCATAGCTTTCGCAAATAAAACGCACTTCTGTTGTGTACTTACTCATTGTCATTCTCCTTTCCACTGTTGAAATCCTCATCTACGTCAACAAGCTCTTGGAAATCTTCTCTAAACTCAACATCAAGGTTAAGTCCAAACATATCATTTATCTGCTGGCACGCTTCTTTTCTCATTTCCAGCCTTGAAAGTCTGCTGGCAATAGTGCCACCCATTGACCTTGTAATCTCGTCACTTATAAGTCTTTCTTTCTTCTGATATGATACATTTGATATACCAAGATATGTCATAGCTTCGTTCCATATTTGGTTCTTCTGTTCCATCAGTTTATCAGCAAGATAAGGTGCATCAGTTTTGAGCACTTGAATGTTGTCATTAAGACCCATAGACTTTGAGCCATATATAACTGGCTGGTTGCCATCATACTGCATGTAGACATTTTTCATAGTAAGGCGTTCATCTTCATTTGCAAGGATAAGCACTGGTGTTTTCTGTGCTTTGATGTTAATGTCAATTACTCTATCAATCTCCCATAGTTTTCTTGCATAAAACATCATAGCTGGATAGGTAGGTAAGCGAAGCATATTGTTGTAAATGACAACACTGTTCTTCTCGTTAAGGTTTGTTTGATAACCATTGTCAGCATAAGCTCTCCTATCTTCGGGAACTCTGTAAAAGTTCATCTTACCACTAAGTGCACATTTTGTTACAACATATTCATCCAGTCCATCTTCTTTAAAGAATAGTATTTGTCCGTTGTAGTAAAGAATGTACTCCAAAAATCTCCAATCAATAGTCTTAGGTAGGTTCTTCCATTCAAACATAGCCATAGCAAGCTCTGTCAAACGATTAAGGTAATAGATTGCTGACCATTCGTTATCATTAGCACTTTCCCAAAAACTTCTATCACCAATACCAGCACTAACAACTTTAGGTGGGTTCTTGAATTTGTTTCTACTCATAACCTTTTTTCTCCTTACTTATTAGTTAAACTATAATTTCCAATGTTATCGCCATTATTCCAAAATCTTATACCACTATCAAATATCTGTTCAATGGTAGCACGTATTGTAGCTGGAACATTACCAGCAATTGTGCATCCTTGTGTCTGAACATAATTCCATTGTGGTCTGCCATTGATATTTGGCACTTTAATTTTATTAGTTGCATATCCATACATACTAAAGAAATCATCAATTCTTTCTGCATCTGCTCTAATAATATTAAGTTCATAGCATCTGAAATTAAGTTCTCTATTTGCTACTAAACAACTTGCTGATTGTTCACCAGCTGGTACATTAACCATGTTACCCTTTTCGTATTCAGTAGACATATAATTGATAGCTGTATTCGCAAGTCCTTGAATAATTCCACCGCCATTAGTACCAACTGTTTTCATATTAGAAATTTGTGCTCTTGCTTTTGTATCTTCTGCATTTTGATAAGCACTAGCTGTTTGCTGGAATGGTACACCAGCTTTTACAGTTTGAGCAGCTTGTTCATAGGCATAGTCTACACCCATCTGATTGCCAAGAACTGTACTTCCTATATGAAAGCCTTTGAACAATCCAGCAGCAATACCTTGTATTACACCAAGTTTCTGATATTTTTCTCCACCACCAGCTACCCATGCTCTATAAGCATCAATAGTATAAGCGCACTGTGGAAATCCATTTATCATCAACTTGTAATCGTAATTGTTTTCAACACCTTTATACCACTGTGGTGTACACATCATTTCACCACTACCAGTGCAAACTCCAGTAATCTTGAAACTGACTGAACCAATTGTAAAATCATCATAATCAAGTGTAACAGCTCCACCAATACCATTTGTTAATAGTAGTGATTTATAAGGTGCTGTTAGTAGCTTATTATTCTTTGGTGTATATCCGCTTATTTCAGTTCTGTTAATCTGAAATCCCATGTTCACGCTCCACGGATTACCTTGTTGTGTTTCTTGGCAAAAGGTTGATGGAAACATGATAAGGTTTGTAACTTGCTGTCTGTCTGTACCATCTGCTGGGTCAATATAATTTCCATCACCAAGCATATCTTTAAGTACACTCATAACATAATCCGCGTCTGTGCCATCTGTAACTGGATAATATGTAACTTTCATACCATTGAACATGCCTTGTCGGTAGAAGTCACCTTGAAAGCCAGTGGTCTGTGTAGCACTAGCTGTTACAACAACACTGTACTCATCCATTTCTGCGCACTTTACTTTTTCAGTATACATAACATGGTCACTACCTACTGGCTCGGGTACTCTGTTTGCACCAATAGTATCATCCATAGCGTGTTCACGTAAAACCATAGTCTGTAACAAAGTACATTCACCAATAAAATAAGTCTGTATGTAATCAATATGATATACAATTTCTGTATTGTTATCATTGACATAATTGAAATCGTCAACAAAGCAATAAAACCATTTGTTTTCATAAGACTTATTGCGAAAAGCCATATAGGTACACTGTTCAACTGTGGCTACTGGTAACTTTACCTTTATAGAATTTTTCATTGTTCTATTGTAACTGTGTGATGTAAGATACATCAATACTTTTGAATTATCAAAAAAGTATGCTTCTTGTGCTTGCTTGCTTGCAAAGTAGATTGTATTTTCATAACTACTATCCAGCTTGATGTTCTTGAACAATACCACATCAGTATTTGGAACTACATATCCCATGCTTTTCTCCTTATTTTAATAGGACTATGTTTCACGTGAAACATTATTCACATTACTCCATAGCCCTATATCTAAATTGCTCGGCTATTATGATATAGTGAGAGTCACTGTATCACTCTTTGTGGCATCAAAGGTTGATGTAATAGTGATTGTAGCTGTGCCAGTAGCATCAGCATCAATCTGAACTACGCCACCCTCTGTAATTGTAACCTTGTCATTGTTGCTGGAATATGTAACAGTCTGTGGTGCATATCCAGTTGTAACAACAGTAGTTGTAAGTGCAAGAGATGTACCAGCACTAACTGTTGCTGACTCAGGTGTAACTGTAACGCTTGTAACAGCTGGTGTAGTTGGAACATAAACGATTGCATTTGAGAAAGGTGATGTGCTGAATGTTTTCCACTGGTGGTAGAAGTAATTCCAGTACAATCCCTGTCCGTTTTCAACTTCTCTGAACTCATTAAGATTGTCATAAACCATCCAAAAGTTCTCGTCAACAACTGCAAGAGGTATCTGATTAAGAGCTGTCATTTCATCTTCTGTAATCTCTACATAATAAGGGTCATCAGCAAACAGCTCTGCAAGTCTTTCATTGTCAAGAGTACCAAAGCCATCAATAAGAACTCTGTTACCCATGAACTGTGCTCTATCCATGTTGAAAGCACTAGCAAGAACATTTACATCCATCTGTGCATCAAAGTTTGCATCAATAAGAATGTACTGGTTCTCTTTATCTGTATGCTGGAATACGCCAGCTGGGTTGTACTTTCTTGATGGGAACTCAAGAAGATTAGAAGTACCTTTAACAGTTGCAACGATTGACTTCATGTTTGCTTCTGCAACAGCATCAATCTCAATAGGGTACATTCTGCAATTAAGAATGTTTCTTGCAAGCATATACTTCATAGTAAGGAATTCGTCATAACTTGCACTTGTATAAATAGCTGTCATTATGTAAGTGATAAGGTCATTCATACCACTTGCTGATAAGAAAGCCTTTGCAAGTTTCTGACGTTCAATTGTTACCTTGTAAAATTTCTGATAGTTCATAACGTGAAAAGCTGCACGTACGTCAGGGTTTACACGCTTAAACAGTTCAGTTTCAGCTTTCTCTGCATCAAACTGATAAACGTTGATAAGGTCAACAAATACTTCTTCAATAGTTTCTCCATATTCAAGGAAACCTTTCTTAAATCTTGACCAAGGGTTATCAAACATTTTAGATGTGATACGTACCAGTGCAATTCTGTTAATGAGTGCTGAAAGGAACTCATTCTGAATTGCTGGAACATCCATGATAATCTTCCCAATCTGACGCAGTTCAGAAACATCAGTCATAGGTGGTACATAATCTTTATAATTGTTACTAGCATTGTTACGAAGTGCGTTCATAATATTCATAACATTCGTATCAAGAGTAACTTTCGTAGGTCTTGTAGGCATAATTATTCTCCTTTACATATCATTCTACTGGTTTGAATAAATCATCAATTGTGATACTCTCTGCTTTCTTTAGTTCATCACTACGAGTATCAAAGTTTGGGTCTTCGTTTGTGTTGTCTTGATTGTTTTTATCTTTGTCATTATTGATATTGGTATCAGAAGAATAGAAACGTTCTTTATACTTTGTACGCCATTCATCATCCAGCTTTTTCTTAGCTTCGACTTCTGCTTCATACATTGTTTTGTAGTCGTTCTTATCTTCTGTAATGGTGTCTTTGCAATCCTCAAGAAACTTGAGTGCGTCATCATCTGTTCTATCTCCAAGTATACCTTGAACAGCTTTCATAAAATCATTTGGTGTTAATTTTGCCATTATCTTTTTCTCCTTAATCTTGGGTACATCCATATAGGTAATCGCTTTGTTATTATATCTGCAAGCACTGGTGGCTGCGGTGGCTCAGGTGGTGTTGGTGTTGTACCACTGAATGTAGCAATTATTTCTATACTTTCATTTGGCATAGGAAACGTTTGTATTTGTGTTACCATTAACGCTACACTATAATGCGTTTGTATAGTCCACGCTTGAATATCAATCAATGTTTCTCCGCTTGCTGGTATACATTCAAGTGTTACTGGCTCACCAGCTTGTGGTAGATAATTTGATACAGCGATTGTGCCATTACCAGTTCTGCTTACTGCAATATATAACAGCTGTTGACCAGTGGCATATGTATCATATATCTGAGCAGCTAGTTCTTGTCTTACTCCGAGTGTATTATCACCAGCACCCTCATAATAAACGAATACTCTATTGGTTGCACTATCTAAATCAGTTGTGTTTTGTAGATATGTTAATGTTGATTGATAATATCCTTGTGTCAGTTCATACTTAATCATGTTAAGACCACGGTCAAGTGAACCGATACTATTTGTTGGCGATGGCGGTGAACCACCTTGCACCCATGGGGCATCATACAGATTTGCTTTTCTTCCACTGGATAACCATTGAGCTAATCCATAAGCTCGACTGGAAATGAATTGCTGTCTTGTCATTGTTCCATTATCAACATCTGCTGTATAATCTATTGATAATGATGTAGGTGGTGCTGTATCTCCATATAACATATTCGGATAACAACTACTTTCCCAGTAAAGATTACCCATTAAACCAGCTACGCCTATTTCATTCCCTATGAAACTCATTAAGAAATTCCATATATCTTGTGTGTAAGAGTTAGGTGTAAATGTTGCCATTTCTTCTTCACTTTCTTTTGCAATAGGCTTCAAATTGTTTTCTTGTGCCATTGAATATATCTTTGTCATAGGGTGTAGAAGTATATTGCCACATAGCCCAAGTAGGATAAGTATATACTTTAGGACTGTCAGCTTTGGTGTAATGTGCAACCCAAAGACCGTTATTGTTTTCAAGTAGTGGTCTGCATTTCTTCGTATACCAGCTTGAACAATAGATAAGCGGTTTCTTTCCAAAAACTTTCTCTACCTCGTTGCACCACTGAACAGCCCACTCAATCGGCTGGGTAACAGCTTGAGCTTCCCAGTCTAGTACCAACATAGCATCTTCACCATATGGCTCAATGGTCTTGCAAAAGTTGAGTGCTTCTTCTTTTGCACGATTACGCTCAGGTCTTGCAAAATGATAAAAACCATAAAGCATATCACGTGGTAACTTCTCTATGTATGTATTCATCATAGGGTCTTTGTAACTAACACCCTCTGATGCTTTCATAATAATGAAGTCTTGCTTTTCGAATGGTGGTAAGTTGTATTTGTTATGATGTGAAATGTCAATTCCTTTGAGCTTAGTTTTTGCTCCCATCAAGTTCCCTTTCTAATGTTTCACGTGAAACATTTTCTCTAATCTCGATACTGCGATTAGTAGTAGCTGTTGCATCAACTAGACCCTCTACTGCTGTGTAGATAGCTACGGAAACAGCTGAACAGATAATACCTACTACAACGAGGGTTTCATTATCTGTGTGTAAGCCAGCTATTGCTGCACCTAGTGAGCCACAAAATGAAGCGAATGTTAATAAAAATTTTCTTGATGAAAGATATTTTTTCATTTGTTCTCCTTTTCATAAATGTTCATCCTTTGTTCTAATAAAGCTATGCGCTGTCCTAGTGATGAAAAATCTTCAACCTTTCTAGTAAGAGTATCAACTTTCTTTTCAAGTTCACCCAAACGATAGTTTGTAAGTTTGTTGGTAGCTATAACTCCCAGTCCAGCACCAGCAAGTGAAAATGTACCACTTAATAACATTGAAATAATCTCGCTCGGCATAGTAAATACTCCTTTACTTATATTCATCTTTATGATATACTATTGGATTGCATTTGTCAAGTTGATGTGATATAATACCCTTGAAAGGAATTTAATATATGGGTGATTTTTATGATGGTACAAAGCTGTTATCCATGAAAGACCTTAATAATAACCAGCCCGAGATTTATTTAACGACTGGTAATCGTAGTATAGGTAAGACTACATGGTTTAATAGATACTTTGTCAAGGATTTTAAAACTAAAAAGAAGAAGTTTTGTTTAGTGTATCGCTGGAACTATGAGCTTTCAGATTGCGCTGATAAGTTCTTTAAGGATATACAAAGATTGTTCTTTCCTACTGATGTAATGACTGATAAACGTAGAGCAAACGGTATCTTTGTTGAGCTGTTCCTTAATGATGTATCGTGTGGTTACTGCGTTACACTTAATAATGCTGATAGTTTGAAGAAGTTTTCACATCTTTTGTCTGATGTTGACAAGATGTTGTTTGATGAATTTCAGAGTGAGAATAATCACTATTGCCCTAACGAATTGAACAAACTTCTTTCTATCCATACCAGTATCGCCCGCGGTAATGGTGAAGCGGTTAGACGTGTACCATTGTATATGCTTTCTAACAAGGTTAGCTTAATCAATCCTTATTTCCTTTCACTTGGTATCTCTGATAGATTACATGAAGATACTAAGTACCTAAAAGGTGATGGATATGTCATGGAACAGACTTATCTTGATGGTATAGCCCAGCAACAACTTGATAGCGGTTTTAATAGAGCTTTCAAGAATGAAGATTATGTTGCTTATTCTGCTATGAATGTGTATCTTAATGACAATGCTTCATTTATAGATAAACCAAAGGGAAACAATACATACATTGCAACAGTTAGAAATGGTGATAAGGATTATGCGGTAAGATTTTTCACTAACCTTGGTATCTATTATATTGATAATAATGTGGATTATGATTTTAAAGTTAAATTGTCATTCAATGCGTCCAGCCATGACGTTAATTATATCTTGGCTGGTGTTGCTAATCCTTATGTATCAATGTTGCGCTCTGTGTTTGAACATGGATTGTTAAGATTTAAAAATCAAGAATGTAAAAGTGCTTTCTTTGATATGTTACGCTATCAGATTTTATGAATGGCTATTCGGATGTGCTATCATACTTCCGTTGCAAGGGTGTCGAAGCAACAGATTAAGTTCTGCCCCTTGGCGTATTACACTTTGCTGGTGTGCTGTATGAACCACATCTTGTGAATAGTATCCGAGCTGTGAAAAGCAAGGATATAATAAAGAGGTAATCATTGTTTTCAGTGATTACCTCTTTTATATATCTCTTAATGTATAGTCTGTTTCTACCAGTATTACACCACCCTTGATTGTCTTGGGTACTAACTTGCTGGGTATTGTAAGTCCTATCTTGAAGTCATCCAGTGTGCGTTTCTTTTCGTAAAACTCAGAATATATTTCTTGCTTTGGTGTTGGCTTCTTCTCTCCCATTGATATAAGTAATAGTTCTTTACAACTTTCGGGCATACCAGCGCATTTGATATTGTAATATGGTTTCTCAACTGGCTTTAAATCTTCGTGAGTTACGTGTTCAATGTATGTCTTTTGTCTTAAAAACTTTGCTATATCCCAACAGCTTTCTAGTTTCCATGCACAAAAGTCATTGTCTGATACTCTGATGCCTTTAATCTCTGATGGGTCAAGGTCACAATGTATGCTATCTGTGTCTGCGTACTTGAAACCTCTTTTGTCTGCTCCGTAAAAGTTCATTTGAGCTGCACGTATCGTAAAGTTTCTACTGTAACTGGTGATTGCTGACCCACAAGCTATGTATACTGGCTCTTTGTTTGTTTCTGTTTGTACTTTGTAGTGTAGGCTTTCATCTTCACTTACCTCTGCATACTTGAATGATGATATTGGTGAGGTTGCCATCTTTCCATAGAGATTGTTAAGAAAAAGTTTTGCAATCTGTCGCTTTGCTCCTTTACTCTCCATTTTCTGTTTCTTGTAACAGTTAATGTAAGGGTCAAATATTCCTATCTCTGAATAAAACCAGCAACCATCTAGTATTTCATCATCCTCTAATATGTAGTGCTCTTTTAATAGCTGGTAGTCTGTCATTGTAAGCGTTAATGTTACTCTTGTGTCTTGTATCTCTCCTTGTGTGTCTTTGAATTGTCTGTAATATTTTCCGGTGTGCTTGTCGTATACGTCTGAGGTTTTTAGCATTTCTGTTGCTTTGTATCTAGGGTTGTGCTTTATCTGTACGAAAGGTAGCTTGCCTTTGCGAAGATAGAAACGTGTTCTTATTCGGATGAAGTAGTAACGATTGTTCTTTGTTGCTTCTATTGGTATATGGTTACCACTCCAAAACTTGGGCTTTCCTACTGGGTAATAGTTGCCCGACTGACTTGACATCATTGATGGATATAAGCTGTTAACATCTGCTGTTGTACCTTTAGTGTAGGTTTTACCGCTACAGCCATCTACTAGATAACACCAGCCACCTCTGTATGAATTGCGAATATAAGCGTCAGCATTTGGTGAACCATATAATTCTTCATCTATCTCTATTTCGTGTAGCTTTGGAAAGAATATGTCCCAGTCCTCTTTACCAAGAAACTTCTTGTATTCCGATAGGCAACAAGCTCCAATGGTTAGCTTGTCATGCCCCTCATTGAACATGATGTTGAGTGCTTCTTTTAGTATAAGAACATCATTCTTGATATACTCCATTTCTTCAGGTGTAATCTCACAACCAGCATACCTATAACCCTCATAGTCCATGTCCAGCTTTTGATGCTCTGTGTGAAAATCCTTACCTATCTTGCGCAGCGTAAAAGGTAGTAACTTTAAGCTGTCCTTTAAGGTGTAAAAATGACTACGATATTTAAATGTGACCGTGTACCATTGACCCATTGAAGATATAGAATAGATTACTTCATTGTTATTGAGTTTGTTTTTCTTTTTCCATGTTATCTCTGTTTCTGATACATATTCAAAACCTTGTTTGAAACCTAATACAGTTATGAGATATGATAACCAAAAGTTTCCATCAAACTTGAGATTGTGATAGTATAGAATTGCATCTTCTTTTTGTGCGTTCAAATAGTCCAACGTTTCTTGTATTGAATGATGTACTACTGGCTCGTCACTATCTAATGCTACCAGTGCTGATGCCCATACTTCGGTATGGTCTTGACCCTCATATACTGTGGTTTCAAAGTCTGCACTGTATATTTTCATTTACATACCATCCAGTATACCATCAATTATTGAACTAACATCATCAATTGCTTCGGCTCTACCCTCACTATCACTATATACCATATCATGTATACGGGCAAAATCTAAATTATTAGATAGATATTGAGCTACATATTCATCACCCTTTATGTTTCTAGCTTCGTTGAATTTTGACATCATATCAAGTATCTGTTCTTCAACTTCTTTAGCTCTCCAAGGTGTTGACATTCCATAAAGTAACATTAACTCGCTTAATGCTGTTTGCATTTCTGTTAAGAATGTTTCTATTATGCTTTCGTTTTCATCAAAGTATGGTATTTCATCTACTGGTGCATAAGGTAGTTCTTCTCGTTCATCAATAGGTGGTATCTCTACTTCGTGCTGACTTTCACGCACATATTTCTCTAGCTGTGAAATTGATGGTAGCTCTGTTACGCCACCAGCCTTTGCTTCTTTTCTTGCTTGTTTGTATATTCTTTGTGCTTCTTTTAATGCTTTTCTTGTTGCTCTTTTCTTTTCGTTAAGGGTTATACCAAAATATTGTATCCCCACAGCAATACGATTGTATCGCTGGGTTATGGTCAT
Source organism: Cellulosilyticum sp. (assembly GCA_017941635.1). Taxonomy (GTDB): domain Bacteria; phylum Bacillota; class Clostridia; order Lachnospirales; family Cellulosilyticaceae; genus Cellulosilyticum. The sequence goes on along the minus strand of JAGAVZ010000166.1, from coordinate 3,121 downwards.
CTTTTTACGTTTCCGTCTTTTAAGTTTTGCCATATCCATTCTCCCCTCTATGGAATATGTTTCACGTGAAACATTAGAAGATTATGTTAGTAACAATTACATCATAATCTTCATCAGTTGTAATTACACTACCAGCAACAGTCATAACTTCTGCTTTTTAAATATAACAACTGGTTTATCTGATACATGTATAGTAATGTAATTATTCGCCATAGCTGTTATCCTTTCGTTTAAAATACCCATCACCTATTTCTAAGTGGTGGGCTTTGCCGAGTAAGATTGTTCTATTGTTATTGGATTAGATTAAGCTACAAGTAAGAATTTCCTTGCCTTTGTAGTTCTTGCTGGGTAAGAGATTGAGCTGGATGCCCCAATCCTCTGTTTCATTCTTCATTTCTTCATAGATATTCTTGAAGCTGTTCCACAAACTCTCTGAACCAGTGTAATACTTGTTTCCATTCTTGTCAATAATGAGGTAGTTAGTGTAGTCTACATCATCTGTTGCTTCGTTGTGTACGTTGATTACAGCCCAGTCTGCTACGTCTATTGTAGCCTTACCGCCCTGTTCTCTAGCACTAGTAGCAAAGTCTACCATGCTCTCTGCATTACCGAGGTCTTTGAACATTACTCTCTCTTTTGCTGTGAGTTCTCTTGATGCTTCTACGATTGATGCTGAATAGTTGCTTGCGTTTGCAGTTGTTTCTTTCTTTGCCATGATTGTGTTCTCCTTTACTTTGAATTATTAATTGTTAATAGTTGTCGTTTCTAATTGAAATGGTTGGTGATTACTCTGCATCATCTGATGCTTCTGTTTCAAGAACATCCCTTGTTGCTGGGTCAAGCTCAATAGCGTGTGCCATAAAATCTGATGGTGTGATACCATAGAGCTTATCAACCTTTTCTGATGCTGTGATTGCTACAAAGCACTCGTCTGATGTGAGTTCTTTCTTTACAGCCTTTTCCAGCTTTGCACCCTCAAGCACTTTTAAAAGCTGAATTTCTCTTGTGCTAACTTTGTCTGTTGCTGGGTTGATAACCTTTACTGTTGCCTTTGTTCCGCTAATGGTTCTTGTGATTAAATCTCTCCTCATAGTTTTTTCTCCTTTTCTTTGTTTTACGTTTGAGGTTATTGGTTACTGGAATGTTTCACGTGAAACATTCTAATCGGTAGCTGGTGTTTGCAACCAGTTCCAGCTTGGGTACTGTCTACCGAACTGAGATGTTTTGAATTGGTGGGGGGTGCTGGTAGGTGAGGGGATACTACTTACCAGCTACTTATAATTATAATGGTTTGATGGTGATTTGTCAACTACATTCTGCAACCTTTAAGCACTATTTCGCTGATAAAATCATCACAACAGTTATCGAAACTATCTACTATGTAAACTTCATCATAGTGGTTTAACCAAAGTTTGGCAATGGCTTCTCTGTCATGGCGTGAGTTATCGTTGTTGAAGTATAGACCAGCTATGTAGCGGTCACCGATTGTATTGAGGTTTATTCCTACTATCATTTGTTTATTCTCCTTTGATTATGAAATTGATTGATGTGATTTTATGCTGTTCATTAGACCAGTAAACAAAAATCCTAATTGGTGTGTAGGGTTGCTGAAATATTTCTACATTATAGTTTCCATTTTTGATGAGTGTTTACCAGTTCACTATACATAGTAATCTGCTCGTATAGGGTCTTGAGGTCAATCATGTTGCTCCTTTCTCTATCACGTTTGCTAGTACACGTAGTGTTGCAATTATTTCATCTTTGGTTACTGATGTTGGTTGCTGGTACTGTGGTAGCTGGTAGTTGCCGTCTTTGATAACTAATAGGGCATTGATGCCTTGGTTTATTGCTTCAAGCTGGGCTGTGCTTAATCCATAGATTAAGCGCAAACCATCCAGTAGCTCGATTGATTTGTCTATTGATTGTTTCATTGGGTGGTATCTCCTTTCTTCACTTCTATAAATACTGCGGCTGATTTAGTCCACATTTCAAGTGCTTTTTCATCTCCATATATGTCCGCTAATGCACCAAGGATTGATGTTAAGTCTGCTTTTAGACCAGCATCAACTACATGGTCTACATCTTCCTTTGAAATAGATAAAATTTCACAAAGTTTATAATCGGGTCTTGTTAATTGTACTTCACCTAAGCATGATTTAATCATTTTGTTGTTGCTCCTTTCAAAATTGGTGTAATGTTTCACGTGAAACCTTTTTCGGTTTCTTCTTGCCAAGCGGTATTATGAAGTTATTGCTGGTGAGTAGACAACCAGCTTTGGTGCTGTCACCAGTCCAGTATGTGCTGGTACTGGTGAGAGGGTTGTAAACTTGATAGTATTGTATCATTATTTTTCTACCTCGCTTTCATGGCGTTCAACTATCCACTTTGATTCGCTTATTTCATCCATATAGTGACCAGTAAAGCGATAAACATAGCTACAAAGATATATATCTTCATTGTCAATATTTATAATAGTTGCTTCATATCTTGGGTTGCCATATCTTGTATTAGCAAGCCTTTCAAGAGTTACAATATAATGATGGTTACTATTAATACGGTATGATGTTCTATTGTTGTGTCTTTTGGTCATGGTTTTTTTCTCCTTTTGTTTGTACTATTGTTATTTTTTGTAAAATGTTTCACGTGAAACATTTTAAATTGCTAGAGCTGGATTTGCACCAGCCCACACGCTTTACGTATTAGCAATTATATGTCTTTACAATAAAAGTTTATTGATGTAATGTTATCTGTTAACCTCTTTACTTCATAACCTTTAATCTTTTGTGTTAAAAGCCATGCTCCAATTCTATTTAATGATATAAAGCTAGCAATCAATAATTTTTCTTGACAATTAGCGTACTCTTTACATGAGTAAACATTGATTTCAATCCTATCGTCATCATTTACATCTAAAATCTGTAATACCTCTGTTATCATAGTTTCATTAAGTTTTTTCATATTGTTTTCTCCTTTTGTGTTGTTTGTTGTTTTCTTTTGATATAATTATAATATCATAGTTTACATTATATGTCAACAACTATTTTAAAATATTTTTGCAATTCATTGCACTATATTTTATGTTATCTATTACATAAATGTTATTAAAATTAAATATGTTATA
>JAGAVZ010000165.1 GCA_017941635.1 Cellulosilyticum sp. | reverse complement strand
GTCGATGGCTTTAGAAGTTACTATTTTGTTTTGAAAGTTCATGAGAAGACTAGCCATAATGGCTAGTCTTTTTTCGTTATGAAAAAGTTATAGTTGATAGATGTACTAAGAAACTATACAAAAAGGAATTGTCAAAAAAACAGGCTTGCCAATGGGCAAGTTTTTTTGTGCGCAAATTTTGGGGTTATGTAAAGTATGAATCCTAAAATACAAAGAAAGAGTGTGGTATATGTTGGAGTTTAAAAATTTAGAAGAACAATATATAGAGGCAGCATCTAGGCTTGCAATGGTCGAATATAGAGATGAAAAAAATGACCAATTAATACCTTATGATTTTACACAAGAGTTAAAAAGCATGATTAGCAAATTATTTAAAAATGGAAAAGGGAAAGTGGCAATAGAAAGAGGTAAGTTAGTTGGATATATTGCATTTTGGGGACCTTGGGATGGATTTTTTGGAAAGGTAAAGGATAAAGACAAAGTAGTTGCCTACATGAAGATAAATGATATAGCAGAGAATTTTATTACTATGAATTTATGTTTAGAGCCAATGATAAAAACTTTAGAACCTATTATGCAACAAACGGCAAAGAGATAATAGTCAGGCTATGAAATTGTATTAAAAAATAGGTTATGAATTGGTAGGACATATTTTTGAATTACATTGGGATGCAAATTAAAAAATAGACTAATATAAGAACAATACATCTAGATGAATAGAAGTTTATAAATAAAGGGGGATTGCAGAATAAAATGTAATCCCCTTTTATTTATAGAGTGAATATGTTTTGTAATGCGTTCTTTTTGTATATGGGTTTAATATTTTGGTAAAGGATAAGTAAAGAGGTGAAATTACTAAATTATTTAGGGTATACTATAAAAAATGAATTAAAGGGGGAGATAAAAATGAACTATAAAAATAGAATTTTAGTGGTAGAAGATGATGAAGTAATTAATGGATTACTAGTAGAGCTTTTAACAAGTAATGGGTATGAGGTTCAATCAGCTTATTCTGGAACAGAAGCCAAATTACGTTTAGATTTAGAAGAATATCAGATGGTCTTATTAGATTTGATGTTACCAGGGATTACAGGAGAAAAATTGATTAAAGAAATCCGGAAGGTAAAGATTATGCCAGTTATTGTGATTTCAGCTAAGATTGCAACGGAAACGAAAGTGGAAGTCTTAAGAATAGGGGCAGATGATTTTATTTCTAAGCCTTTTGATAATGATGAAGTATTGGCAAGGATAGAAGCACAGCTTAGACGATATCAAGTGTTTTCACATGAAGAGGATAAAGTAAGATTACTTCAATACAAAGATTTAGTTTTAGATACAGAAGCATGTGTAGCATCTATTAATTATAAGCAATTAGATTTAACAGCAAGAGAGTATAAGATTTTAAAGGAATTAATTATGCATCCTAAAAAGGTATATACTAGGGCACAGTTATTTGAAACCGTTTGGGAGGACACCTATATGGGTGATGATAATACAATTAATGTACATATTAGCAATATACGTTCAAAGTTAAATAAGTTAAATCCGAGAGAAGAGTACATAGAAACAATTTGGGGTATTGGATTCAAAATGAAAAGTTTAGATTAGAACTTGATACATTCTTAAGATTTACTTTAGGAGATATTGAAATCTAATGGATATGATATGAGATGTAAGGAAGATAGAAATAGGGGAGGCATACAAATGGCAGAGTATATTATACAGACTGAAGGTCTATGTAAAAAATACAATAAACAATTAGTTGTAAATCAGGTAGATATGCATATAAAGAAAGGACAAATATATGGTTTAGTAGGAAAGAATGGCGCTGGAAAAACAACGATTATGAAGATGTTAACGGGGCTTATTCATCCTACATCAGGAACAATTCATATATTGGGGCAAAGTTTTGATAATCAAATTGCAAGAGTAGGGGATAGAATAGGAAATATACTAGAAACACCTGCATTTTTTCCTTATCTATCAGCTAGAGATAACTTGGAATATTATCGCAAGCAGAAAGGTATTCCAGAGAAAGAATGTGTAGAAGAACTTTTAAGATTAGTATCATTAGATAATGCAGGAAAAAAGAAATTTAAGACTTTTTCGTTAGGTATGAAACAGCGACTAGGATTAGCATATGCACTATTAGGTCATCCTGATTTACTCATCTTAGATGAACCAACCAATGGACTAGATCCACAAGGGATTATTAATTTTAGAGAAATTATTTTAAAGTTAGTAAGAGAAAAGCAAATGACAGTTATTATCTCATCTCATATATTAGGGGAATTATCACATTTAGCAGATATGTATGGTTTTATCAATCAAGGGAGCCTAGTAGAAGAAATTTCGGCTGAGGAAATTGAGGAACGTTGTAAACATCATCTACTTATTAAGGTGAATGATGCAGCTAAAGCTGCAACAGTACTAGAAGAAAAATTAGGTACAACCCAATATGAGATAATAGAACAAAGCTATATTAAATTGTTTAATTATATAGAAAATTCGGATCAAGTAGTGGAAACATTGGTGCTAAGTAGAATTTCAGTTTATAGTATCCAAGAAATTAAAGGCAATCTAGAGGAGTATTATATGAAGGTTATGGGAGATGAGAAATATGCGTAATTACTTAAGGGCAGAGCTGTATAGGAATTTTCATAGAAAAAGTTTATGGGTAACAATGGGAAGTGTTATTGCCTGTATATTAATAGGAATATTATGTTTTCAGTATATGAATACAAGGATACCAGCTACGGAAGTTAAGATTGGTTTAGAAATGGTTTTTATAGCAGGAATAATTGCATTAATGCCATATGTATATTTGATGCTTGTATTTACAGATATAAGTATAGGCGAGGAAATAAAGAACAATACAATCAAAAATATTATAAGTTCTGGACTTTCTAGAGGGAAAATATATGTATGTAAAGTAATAGAAGCTAGTATATTTATGATACTTTGTTCTGTGGCAACATTAGTTAGTACAATTGTTTTTGGTTATTTGATATTAGGGATACAACAAGAAGAATTATTTTCTACAATGTCAGTTGAATTTATTAAGCGTGGAAGTGTAGCAATCTTAATTTATATGGGAGCTATTGCTTTAGGCAGTTTACTGGCACTCATTATAAAACAAGGAACAGTTGCATCTTTAATGTATATATTTTTATTTTTATTCTTGGGGAAATTGTTTGGGCTATTAGGTACATTTATTCATCCTATTTTTACAAAAATGAAACCGTATTTACTATCAAGTCAAATAAGTTTGATTTGCCAAGAACAGGGAGTTGCCAATAGTGATATTATAATGGCAGGCGTTATAGGGATAATCTATGCAGTTGTTTTAACCATAATAGGAGTTATAGTGATTCGTAAGAAGGATATTTAGATTAAAATCCGATTTAAGATATGGAGAGATAGATATGGAATGGATGGGATATGGAGTAGGTATAATAGGAATATTAGTTGGGGTGACAGGAATCACCCTTTTTTTGCTATCACAAAAAGAGGTAAAGAGTTTGATAGAACAACTTGAAAAGTTCAAGTCAAATCCTACAAATCAAGAAATACGGTTAAGAGGAGGGAATAAATTATGTGAGCAATTAGCAATTAAGATTAATGAGACATTAAGAGAGAAGAAACGTTTACAAAGTGAATATATAAAGATGGATAGACAGTTAAGAGAAGCTGTTGCAAATATTTCACATGATTTACGAACACCTCTTACATCTATTATGGGCTATGTACAATTATTAGAGCAGGAACATTTAATAGAGGATAAAAGAAATCAATATCTAAAGATTATAAAAGGAAGAGCAGAAAATTTAAAAAGTCTTATAGAAAGCTTTTATGAGCTTTCAAAATTAGAAAGTGAAGATTACACTATATGCTGTGAAGAAATCCACTTAGAGAGGATATTCTGTGAATTAGTAGCAAACTTTTATCAGGACTTTGTGGATAAGAATTTAGAAATACAAATGAATATAGAAGAAAATCTACCAAGTATATGGGCAGATGAAAAGGCAACAACGCGTATTTTGCTCAATCTTATACAAAATGCTTTAAGGTATGCTAAGAAAAATATTGAGGTCAATATTTCACAAGAAGAGGAAAGGGTAAAAATACAAATTGCCAATGAGGCAGGAGAACTAAAAGCAGAAGATGTACCTCATTTGTTTGATAGATTTTTTATGGTTAATAGAGTGCGCAATGGTGAAGGGACAGGTGTTGGATTAGCTGTAGTGAAGAAATTAGTAGCAATGATAAACGGGAAAGTAGATGCAAGGTTAGTAGAGAACCAACTTATCATTGGGATTTATTTTAATAAGTATAAAAATAAATAAGGTTGTAGCGTTTAATAGAGCCGGAAGAGTGAAAAATTTAAAAAATATACTGAATTCAACTAAAATATAATAAAAATTGCTATATATTATGAAAAGTATCTATAAATAAATTAGAAAAGGTGTAAAATATAATCATATTAAACAATATGCTTTGGTGAGAAAATAAAAGGCTATAAAAAGTTGCATAAATGAGGAAGAATATTATTTTTCGCTAGAGAAGTATGATAAATAAGGAATGGGTGATATTAATGGGTTTAAGAAAATCTAAAAAAGCATTTGCGTATGCAATGACAGCTGCAATGACAATGAACTGTATGTCAATGTTTAGTTTACCAGTATATGCAGCAGAAGTGGGTAATGTTGCAGAAAGTAGAACATGGAATTTTACATACTTTGGTCAATCTAGTAATGAAGCATTAAATACATTTGAAATGATTAATCCAGATGAATTAAGTTTCAAATTAAATTCATGTTCATACAATGAAGATGGTTCTATCAATAAAAAAGGTGGTAAGTTTACAACTTATCATGATGGTATTTCTTATTACTACACAGAAATTGATGCCGACTTAGAAAACTTTGAACTTACAGGTACATTTACAGTAGATTACATCAATCCTACTGCAGATGGACAAGAAGGTTTTGGAATTTTAGCTATGGATAGTTTAGGTGAACATGGTGTAAGTAGCACAAACCACTACACAAACTCAGCAGCTATTTTAGCTACAAAGTTCTCTAATCTTAAAGATACAATCGGAACACGTTTTGTTTCTGGTATTACAAAAGATGTCCTTGCCGAAGGGGATACAGGTATCGCAGCAGCGGGTAAAAATGTATCTAAAGCATATAGCTTAGATGAAAAAGACTTAGTAAAACAAGGTGAAAGTTATACTTTAACATTAAAGAAAACTAATACAGGTTTTGAAGCAGAACTTGAAGGTTCTGATGAAGAAAGAATTATGTATGGAGTAGACAAACTTTTACAATTAGATTCAGAAAAAATCTATGTAGGTTTTGCAGCTGCTAGAGGATGTAATGTAACAGTAAGTGATATCTCTATGAAAATCACAGATCCAAAAACAGACCCAGCAGCACTTCCAGCACCAGAAGAAACTGTGGATGTAAAAACAAAAACAAACTCACCAACTACATATGCACTTGAAAAATATCCATTTGTATATACTGCAAATGCAGATGGTAAACTTACAGTGAAAGATGCAGAAGGTAAAGAGCTTGTAAAAGATGCAGCGATTAAAGCAAATACAGATTATACAAATGAATTTAATTTAAAAGCAGGTGAAAACAAGTTTGCAGTTGAATTCACACCAAGTGAAGGTTATAAAATTGATGGTCTTTCTTTAACATCATATGAGACAGCAAAATCAACACTTAAAGTAAAACATCAAAAATATGAAGGTAAAGCAATCTATGTTTCTCCAGAAGGAACAGCAAAAGGTGATGGAACAGAAAAAGCACCACTTGATATTGCAACAGCTACTTCATATGTAGCACCTGGCCAAACAATCTATCTTGCAGGTGGTACTTATGAGATGAAATCTGGTCTTAATATTGCAAGAGGTATCAATGGTACAGAAAAAGCACCTATCACACTTCGTAGCAAAGATGGAGAAAGAGCAGTATTCGATTTTAGCAAAGCTCCAGCAGGTATGCAATTATGGGGTAATTACTGGCATGTATATGGTATCGATGTATGCAACACACCAGGAAATATTAAAGGACTTCAAATTGCAGGTAGCAACAATAAAGTTGAACTTGTAAATACATATAAAAATGGAGACACAGGTCTTCAAATCAGTGGAACATCATCTGAAGGAATGGATAAATGGCCTGCTAACAACTTAATTCTTAACTGTACTTCATATGATAACTGTGACCCAGGTATGAATAATGCAGATGGATTTGCTGCAAAAATTACTTGTGGTGAAGGTAATGTATTTAAAGGATGTATCGCATACAACAACTTAGATGACGGTTGGGATTTATTTGCTAAGATTGAATCAGGCCCAATTGGTGCTGTAACAATTGATAGCTGCGTAGCTTATGCAAATGGTACATTAACAAATGGTGAAGGTAATGGCGATGGTAACGGATTCAAATTAGGTGGAGACGGTATTGCTGTACCTCATGTTCTTAAAAATAGTATTTCTTTCAACAATAATACAGCAGGTATTACGTCAAATAGTGACCCAGCAGTTATTCTTGAAAACAATACTTCATATGGAAACAAAGGTTTAAATATTACTTTATACGGAAAAGGTAATGCAGCACTTCAGTTTGTAGCTAAAAACAATATTTCTATGAATGGTGGAGCTGCTGATACATATGGTGATATGAAATCACTCAAAACAAAAGACAACTACTTCTTCGATGGTAAACAAGCTATCAATGCTAGTGGTGAAACTTTAAGTGAAGATATCTTTGAAAAAGTGGATGTAACAATTGTACCAACTCGTAATGAAGATGGTTCAATCAATATGAATGGATTACTTGAACTTAAAGAAAATGCTACAAAAGGTATTGGAGCAAGATTCTAAGGGATAGATATTTAGGTAAACAGTGTAGACAGAGCTGTTTAAAAAAGTATGTATTCATATATAGGCTATATCTAGATTTTCTTGAATAACAAAAATAGCGATTAAACTGGAAATAAGCATTCTAGTTTAATCGCTATTTTATTTATAGAAAACTTTGAGCTGATTTTAGACCATATGCAGATTCGCTAGAGTAGGCAGCTTTTAAAATAGCCTTTTCCATAACACGGCTAGCAAGCGTACCAACCACGTTAATATCCGCCTCCACATCACCAACAGACATAGCATAAATACTATCCCCATCAGCAGTTGTATGAACAGGGCAGATAGTACGTGCATAACCATTTTGAGCCATAGCTGCAATCTTACCCATCTGAGACTTGGTGAATTTTGCATTGGTAATAATAGCACCAATAGTTGTATTACCATTAAACAGGTCTTTGATACCATTGTAAGCCTTATAAAAAGCTTCCTCTGAATTAACAAATTCTGTTTCTGTATCGTTAAGTAGTCCAGCAATAATTTTGCCAGAAGTAGGGTCAATGATATCACCTAAAGCATTAACGACTACAATAGCACCTACTTTAAGGTCGCCAATTTGAACGGCATAAGTTCCAAGTCCAGCCTTCATCATACCCTTGCCACCATAGAACTTACCAACTGTTGCTCCAGTTCCAGCACCGATATTTCCTTCCTGAAGCATATTACGTTGTGCATCCACACAAGCAGCATAACCCATAGCTTGATTTGGCCTGATGGACATTGAGCCAATACCAAGATCAAAGATACAAGATTCACAAACAAGAGGAACTTTGGTAATGCCAACATCAAATCCTATATTTTGTTCTTCAAGGTATTGCATGACACCACCAGCAGCATCTAGACCGAAGGCGCTACCGCCACTAAGTAATACAGCATGGATTGCTTCACTAGCGGCGCGAGGATTAAGAAGTTCAGTCTCTCTAGAAGCAGGACCACCACCACGAACGTCCACACCAGTAGGTGCACCCTTTTCACAAATAATGACTGTACAGCCTGTGGCAGCATCTAAGTCTTGGGCATGACCGATTTTGATATTTTCAATTTCGTTTAAAGTAATTTCCTTCATCATAAAGTTCCTTTCTATATCAGCTATTCTTAGTGACTAATGTAATATCTAAGATGACGAATATAATACTTGAGTATTAAAGAGATAAAAAGTATATCTAATATACTAGTTTGATAAGAAAAATGGTCAGTAGTTAATTTTATTTAGTTATATGAAAAGTCATCATAAGGTATGTAATTAAAAAGAGGATTCGTTTAAGAAGTAATAAGTGTGCCACGAGAAATAATATATTTTCTAACAGGTAAAGCTACAGCAGGAACAACTATAACAGCAGCTAAAATTTCAACTGTACCATTAAGACTTATAATCGTAAGGAAAACTTCTTTTAAAACAAGTGCTTTAAAGAAGGCAGACATACAACCAAGGACCATGATGGTGTGACATACTGTTGCGATAGCAGCACTAATCCCGATGGATATAGTACGCACTTTAATAAAGTTTGAAAGTAATTTATAAACATAGGCAGGAATAATGCCTAAAAGAACTCTAGGGACGATACACATAATAATAGAATAAAGAGGTGCACCACTAGCAAAAGGTGAAAAAAGAAGACTAACAGGAGAAAGAGCGGCGCTAGTTATAGCAGAAAATAAACTAACAAGTCCAAAGGTAAGTCCTATGACACTTCCAAAAAGAGGTCCCAGTATAATAGAGCTGATAATAACAGGAATGTGCATAGTAGTAATTGAGACTGGTGGAATGGCAATAAAGCCAAGAGGGGTAAAGCCTAACAATAGTTCAATAGCTACTAATAGAGCTAAAGTGGTAAAACGGATGTTGCTTTTTGATACATTTAACATATTCATCTCTCCTTACTGCCGCTCCTTAAGCAAGGATGCAACGTAATTATTATTTGAGTATCACAAAAGGGAACCTTTCTATACTCTAAAGAGATTGTAGCATAAATAGACAGAATTAAAAGAAAAATTTAATAAAAAGTGAGATAAGTGGTAGATAAAAATAAAATAATAAAAAATGTAAATCAGATGTTGACTTATGTAAGTTGTTAGTGTATCATAATAAAAGTCGTCGGGAGCAAACGACGATAGCAAACAACACAGTAGTGTTGATTAATAATTGTACTTTGAAAAACAAATACTACAAATGATAGATTTTAGTTAATCGATTT
>JAGAVZ010000164.1 GCA_017941635.1 Cellulosilyticum sp. | reverse complement strand
CATTAATGCAGCAGCTGAACCACTACTAACAATACTACTAGTTATACATCCCATTTTATTAGTTGTCTTTTCAAGTATCTTTTTATTAACATTTAATATGTTTCCCGTTTTTTCTGAAACCCTAGTAATATTTACATCCGCTGACATTGTAATGGATGCGACAATTTCCTTATGTAACATGTTGTATGTAGTAGTTATACTCTCAGGCGTCCCTTTCTTTAACTGCTTATACAAATATTCATGGTTGCTCATATTAGACTTAGATTTATTTAAGGATTCAGACGTAACTGCTAAGTTATGATCTGAATTTGCAATTCTCTTTAACTGTGCTTTACTTACTTTCCCACTATACTTATTTTTAATTTGGTCTAGAGGAACAACATGATCAACATTGGCTGTTGTTTTGGTAGTAAAATGTCTTTGACTTCCTATTGATGCTTGTCCTTTTGAAGAATAATATAACTTTTCCCCTGTATATTCATCAAAAGTTGTTCTTTTGCCATCAAAAACACGATTTTTATAACTATCCTTCTTGGTATTTCTTCGTGCATAATCATCAATATCTTGACGTGTAAAATCCTCTGGCATCTCTTCACTCCTTTATTAATATATTCTATAATCTACAATTATATATATTAACATAAATAGCATAATTTTTTGCATATAATATTATACTTTTTATATACAAGCATAATTACGAATCATCTGTCTCCAACACTATCATCGCTGATGAGTTAGAATTATCTGTGGCCCCACACTTCTATCACTGATAACTAAGAATTATCTTTGGTACACAAAAAATAGGCCAACTAAGAAATATCTAATTTCCTAGTTGGCCGTATCATTATAGCTTACATTCTAACATTGCTTCGTCCAGTAGTCTAATTACTAATGAATTTTTTACCACCTCAATTTGTCCTAACATCTTCAAACATAATTCATCACTAAACTGCTCTTGCTTTTCTTCTTGTTCCAATATCCCCATAAACTCTTTTAACCGATAACTTCTCAGCTCATCTGCATTCTCTAATTCAGCCTTCCACTTTTCCAAGAAGTGCTGTTTATTATCCAGCAGGGTATTAAATACTTCTACAAAAGCTTTTTGCAACATATCTTCATAAATGTGTTTACTTTCGCACCCTTTTACACCTTTTTCCTTGTATCTATTACTACACATCCATACCCTTCTTTTACTGCCATCAGGTTGCATCCAGGTCTTTCTACTATAAACCGATCCACACTCACCACATATCACTTTGCCCCAAAAAGGTATTCTAGTATCTAACTTCTTGATATGATGTTCTACACAAAAGTTCTTACGTCTTTTCATTTCTAGTTGAACAGCTTCCCAAGTTTCAGGTTCTATAATAGCCGGATGGCTTTCTTCTACATAATACTGCGGTACCTCACCATTGTTTATCTCTCTCTTCTTACTCAAAAAATCCACCGTATAAGTCTTTTGGAGCAGTGCATCTCCTTTATATTTTTCATTCTGCAATATGCTCCTGATGGTACTGTCATACCATTTAGTATTTCCAGAGCAACTTTTAACCCTATCTGATTCTAACTCTCTAGCAATATGTGTAGTTCCTTTGCCATTAAGAAACTCTGTATAAATACGTCTTACTATCTTGGCTTGCTTTTCATTAATGATAAGATTCCCTTGCTCATCTTTATCATAGCCTAAGAATCTATTATGATTTAAAGCAACTTTCCCCTCTTCAAAGCGTCTTCTAATCCCCCAAGTAGAGTTCTCACTGATGGATCTGCTCTCCTCTTGAGCAAGTGAGCTTAGAATGGTTAAAAGCACTTCACCTTTTGCATCTAAAGTATCGATATTTTCTTTCTCAAAAGTAATCCCTATTCCCATTTCCTTAAGCTCTCTTACATAGTTCAAGCAATCAACTGTGTTCCTTGCAAAACGTGAAATGGATTTAGTAATAATCCTATCTATTTTTCCGTCTCTGCAGTCTTTTATCATGCGATTAAACTCGTCACGTTTTTTGGTATTAGTTGCTGTTATTCCTTCATCAGCATAAATACCCGCAAACTCATATAAACTATTATTTTGAATATGATTCGTGTAATATCTAACCTGCGCTTCATAGCTACTAAGCTGTTCTTCTTGATCAGTAGAAACCCTACAATAGGCAGCAACTCTAGTTTTATTAACTGATTGAGATGTTTCTGGCACCTCATCATTTTGCCTTCCTGCTATAAATGTAATTCTTTTCGCCATTTATCACACACTCCTCTACAACGGTTTCTTCTTTTATATCAAACTTGTTCAGTTCTTCTTCTGAAACGGAAGTTCCCGAACAAGCATCTTTTCCATTTTTAATATAATTGCTACATTGCCATACTACTTTCTGACATGGCTTACCACTATTCCAGACTCTTTTTCTTAAGTTGCAGCCACACTTACTGCAGACTAGTAGCCCTGAATATTTATTTCTTGCCTGTGAATGTTCCCTATTTCTTCTATTTTCTTTAAGCTTTATTTGAGCTGCTTCCCACATTTCACTTGAAATAATAGCTGAATGATTATCTTCTATATAATAGTAATCTACTTCTCCAGTATTTCTCTTCTTTTTCTTAGTAAGATGATTAGGTGTATAAGTTTTTTGAAGCCATGCATCCCCTTTGTATTTCTCATTCTTTAAAATAGCAAGTACTGTTGTGTCATACCACTTTGTACCTGTAACAGTAGGAATTTTATTTTTATTTAAGTCTTTGGCTATTTTATGTGTTCCTTTACCACTAAGGTATGCTTCAAAAATGTAACCTACAATTTTAGCTTCTTTCCTATTAATGACTAAATCACCATACTCATCTTTGTCATAGCCTAAAAATCGCTTTGTGTTAATAAGTAGTTCACCCTGCTCAAACTTTTTCCTAAATCTCCATTTAACATTTTCACTTGCACTTCTACTTTCTTCTTCTGCAAATGAAGAAAGGACAGCAAGCATCAGCTCACCGTCCTTAGATAAAGTTTGTATATTTTCTCTTTCAAAATGGATTTCGATATCCAATAATTTTAATTCCCTTACATATTCTAAAACAATAGTTGTGTTCCTCGCAAATCTAGAGATAGACTTTGTAAGGATAAGGTCTATCTTTCCTTCTCTACAGTAAGTCATCATTTGTTGAAATCCTGGTCTATTATCTTTTGTTCCTGTATAACCACTATCTGCAAAGATTCCTACAAACTCATAGTCTGGATTAGCTTCAATTTTATTTCGATAATAAGTTGTTTGGTTTTCTAATGACTCTTCTTGTGAGTTGCTACTAGTAGATACTCTGGCATAAGCACAAACTTTCTTTTTAACTATTGGCTTAACCATTGGTTGTAATATAGTAACCTTCATTATTTTTACCCCTTTCATTTAAGCTACTACATTCATCACTCTAGTGTTGCTGTAAGTCAAGTTGTTATTGGACATATATAATAGGAAGTTTTCTCTCTGTATCATAACTGACTTTTATCTTCTCATCTGCCAAATCCCTTAGCTTTACGTAGTTAGTTCCTTCTATATTAATAGCATCTATCTCTTTGATTTTTCCATTAAGTTCAATCTCAAGCTTATTTATATTGTTTCCTAGAACGCCTTTATCAGCATCTTTCTTTAGCTGCTCCCATTCAGATGGATTCTGTACATAATATCTAGGGCAATCTTTACCCGTTACATCATAATGCCTAATCACATCTCGTAGTGGTTTAAGGCTATGCCTTTTACAGATATGAATGATTAGTTCAATAAGTGCCTTATAAGTCACTTTACTAAACTTCCCATCAGCAGTAGGATGGCAGACTTCAATACCTATGTGATCCTTATTCGCAGAGCTGGCATGATAAGCAACTTCTGTTTCAGGAATGCACTCTATAATCTCACCTTTTAGTCCTACAATATAATGACTGCTGGCATAACGATACTGTCCATTACTCATCTTCTGCCCTGACCTTAGGTTCTCAAAGTAATTTCTATTTGCCTCAGCAGTAGAACCTGCATTACCTACATAGTGAATAACAATACCTTTTACTTTGCTCATCTTCATACCTGGTCTTGAATAGGCATTGGGCGTGAGGTACATTTGTTTAATTTCCATCTACTCATCCCCTTTTGACTTAATCTGCTCCAGAACATCCAATAGCTTCTTAGGCACTGGTAATCCAATCTTAGCAGCATTTTCTACTATACTAATCCCTTCATTAGAAACATAGAAAAAAATAACAGCAGTACGAATCGCACTACCGTTTCCAAGTAAATGAACATCTATCATATTGCCAATCCCAACCATGGTGAAAATAAGTACCTTCTTGAATATCCCTCTAAATCCCACTTCACTGGATAGCTTATGTTCTAGTACCGCCACCATAAGTCCTGTGATGTAGTCAATCACTACAAAGGTAATTAGTGCATACATAAACCCATCCACTCCCCCCAAGTACCATCCCACCGCTCCTCCAATGGCACTAAATATGAATTGTAATTCTTTCATTCCAATCACCCCTACTTTTCAAATTGTACATATGCTTTAGTTATAATTAAGTTTCCTGATAAAATGCTTTTTATCTTTTTCTCTGGTGTTTTAACCTTTATCTCATACCGGTATTCTTTAGGTGTCATTAGAAGTGTTTCCTGTGGTGTTAAGGACAAAATGAGTTTATTGTCTGCTACAGTCATGCTTTTAGTGCCAGTTATAGTTGAGCCGAAAATCCCTTCAAAACCATCTAAACTTACTGTTGCTCCCTGATCATCTTTAACTGCTACCATTAAGTCCACTGTCTCACCTTGAACAATACGGATATCAATCATCCCCTTCACCTCCCATTATTCCAATTAAGTGCTGTTCCCTAAGCGTCCCAATTAAATGCATTTCTTTTATTTTACCTACTGTTTGTGTCTCTTGTAAGATTCCAACCAGCTCAGACATTCCCATAATACTTCCTACCAGTTCTTGCTTTGTTTGTAGTCTACCTTCTAACTGAGCATACTGCTTTTCCTCATCAACTAAGATCAGCTTAAACCAGTTATATCCCACACCTCCATTCATGTAGACCACTCCCCACCTTGGTTCTTGCCATAAACTTTGATTGTATATTCCTTATCTCCAAGAGTAAGTTCTTCTGTATCTACATCGAAGGTTCCAATCTCACCAGCTGCAAGTGTACTTCCTTCACCAACTAATAAACCAATACCAACTCCTGTCCCACCATTTGCTCTAGCTTCCCATGCAAGTAAATCCTGATCAGCTTTAAAAGCAACTGTACACCTTGTGGTACCTGCTACCTTACCTAGTTTTTCTCTTGTATATTCAAGGATAGTTATATTAGCAAGTGGCACTTCTGTAGTAAATTCATCACACTTTAGCTTAAAATCTGTCGGTTCATCCTTGATATTTCCTGGTGCCCCTTGAAAACCGAAGTTACGTGTTTCACCTGCTGCTATTGTCTTATCCCACAGAGGATAAATCGTAGTAGTATTGCCTACTTGTCCTTTTACTTTACATGTATAATAAGAAGTGATTGTTGCATTCCAAGTAAAGGTAAGCTCCCAATTATTAATAGGTCTATCCGTATTGTTAGTAATAAGGAACTCACCAGTAAAACCATCTCCCCAGTCAGACTGAAGTTTAAAGCTAAAGGTAACCTTATCACTCATAACTTTCTCCTATGCACTCCATACGCCTGATGCGGTTTTAGCAAAGATCTTGATAATCTTTTCTCCATCACCACTGCTTGCTGCGGCCATATCTTTTACTTTCAGTATACTTGCTACCGCTGTGTTTCCAACAAGTTCTGTTCCTTGCATATTCTCTGAGCCATTTGTTACTGGAATAACAGTGCCAACATTCTGTGCATCTGTTTCACTTGCTACAACGCAAACCTTCCATTCCACCACGTCAATATCTGCTCTCCAAGAAAAATTGACTACATCCTTTGGTGCATTATAGCTAACTCTTGAAATATCAGGACCACTTAATATTGTAATAACTGGAGCTGTTGTATTTACTTCAATCGTTGCATTGACTGTAGCGCTTTCATTCAGTACATCATCTCTAAGTTTTACATAGACTTTTTTTACCCCGTCACCCGCAGCAAGTGCCAACTGAATACTTGAAGCATAAGTCTGCCATGCTGCCTCATCTTCAGTCTGTATTTCAGCAATATCTCCCCAAACTTTCATCTGATAACCTGTGGTATCCTCATCACTTGTTGAAATAGCTAGATCAACTAAAAAAGAAGATGTTATCGAAACACCTTCATTAATAATAACTGCCACATTTTGTGGTCCCAGTGTATCCAATATTAACTTAAAATAGCTTGCCATATCTATTCCCCCTCTACATTAAATCTGTAAGTTAGTCGAGCACCGCAAATGGTATTAACATATTCCTAAAATCACGCACTCACCTAACTTTTGTCTTATACTTATTATCTATTTCAAACCTACAATCATTGTTTCTCTTAACAGAATTTGCATACCATCAGACATATTCCTTCTTCTAGCAGCTATTTCAAAACTGCTTTTATATTGAAAGGTTTTAGGAGGATCGAAAATTATGTTATAACCAAAAAATTCAGTACTATCCCCTTCGTATTTAGTTTCACCATCAATGATTATTCTCAAATCCGCTTCTGGAGTTGTCCACCAATCGTCTCCTTCAAAGTCATATAAATCATAGCCACCAATAATAATATAGCCTTGGCTTGGCATATAACTAAAATCACTAGCTATTACTGTTGTATAACTTGAGATGTTAAGATACGTAGCTACATTGTCATAGGCTTCTAGATTTACTATTTTTAAGTTTTCCAAAGAGGGTAATTTACCATTACTTACGCTATTACCACCAGAAGATAAACTAATTCCAAGTGCAGTCCCTAACAAGCCACATAAAAAACCATTTTTAAATTCAATATCACTCATTTTTCACCTACTTATAACCAATAATCATTGTCTGCGATAAAGTTATTGACATGTTGTCACTTAGATTCAGGCGCATTGCTTCTATGTTAAAAGATTTTTTGTAAGTAAATGCTCTTACTTCTTTGACTACTTCTTCTGGAAAAAACTCTGTTATCTCTCCTTCAAAAATCACCTCATCATCAGCTGTAATACGTATCATTGCGCGAGGAGTTGCTTCACCATAATGCTCAAAATCCTCTAACCAATAGGACCCCATCATTACAATACCTCCATTGGAAGGCACATAAGGGTAGCAACTACTAAAGACTGAAGTATAGGTTGTACCATTTAAACCAGCTGCCCCTTCTCCTAAATCACCAGCATAGTACCCACAATTTACAAATTCTAGAGTACTTTGATCTGGTAGCCCACTTGTCTCAGCTTCATTACCAATACCAAATGAGGCCAATGCACTGAGAAATCCTACACTAAAATCATTGATTAACACCTCTTCTCCTCCTAACTCCAACTAATTGGTACCGCCAATCCTGTTTGAGAATTATATAAAGTTGTAATTCTTCCTTCACTGTCTTTGGTCCATGTAAATGTCGTTGTTGTTTCTCCATGTTCAACTACTACACCTGACTCGCTAAAGGAAGCCTTTGTCAGTGCTTGTCCTGGTATTTCAATTAGGCCACCCATATTGATATTTTGAATAATGGTTTCTCCACTAGCTGGCAAACCTTCAATACCATTTTCACCAATCTTAATTTGGTGTGTTACACCTGTGCTAGTAATATATTTTAAGACCAGTCCGTCTAGCTCTTTATAAATAAACCCTTTACCATTATCCGTTGTACCACTTGTGTCTGTACCTATTCCCCATTGCATAAATGGGTATTGTGTCTCCCCAATTAAGCCAAAAGCAAAAGAAGCCTTAATACTCTCTGTTAGTACTTTCCTTACTTTAACCTTAAACTTTTCAACTTGTTGCTGTGTTAAATCTTGATAAATACTTGTAGGAGATGTAATTGTAAAGTATTTATAGGCCTGGGGATGATCATCAATAGCTGTGTAATAAATCTGATCTTCATCTTTATTGACGTAATCCTGAGTTTCGGTTTCACTTAAAGTTTGTGTTACAAACTCAATCTGCTCCTCTTTAATCCGTATAAAATTACGTATGCCACCTTCCGGATAATCTTTTCTCACATCTAGTGCATCAAAGTTAGTTTCTAAAAATTCTACATTTAAGTCTCTTATCCAAGCATTTAATATATGTGCTGTATTGACACTAATAACCTCGTGCTCTACAACTTCAACAATGACATTTTGAACAACATCTTGTACCACTTCTTGAGTTTGTTCAGCTATAATTTGCTCAATATCTGTAAAGTCCTTTTTTCTTTGTCCCAACTGGTAAGTATCATTGTCTGTTGTAAGGCTTTTATTATAACCAACTACTTTATAGGTTAGGTCCTCATCTAGTAAAGTGTTATGTAACTGAACAATTTCACAAAGATCTAAGGAGAGTTTCTTGATTTTAGGAATGCTGATAGAAATACTGCAAGCTGGTGTATCTATAGTGGAAAGATACTCACTAGCAACTGTTGCTAATATGCCTTCATCATCTGAATCAAACTCTTGATATCCTTCTCTAATAAACCCATATTTATTGATATTAGAGCTATCTACTGTGCCGCTTATTTCTCCGCTTTTACTTCTATAATGTAGCCTAGTAATCACATCTGATATATCTGTACTTTCATCTAATGTTGTAAAGTCTCTTCCTTTAAGTAATGTTCGATAATTCTCTTGCCAGTTACTTTTCCTAATATTAATTTTTAGGCCTTCATAATAAACCTCTCCTTTTGTTATATCTAGTATCTGACTTAATACAGCTTGAGCATTGGTTTTGCTCATATCTAAATCAAAAGAAGTTAAATCATCACAAATACCAACTTCCAAAATCGTGGGCTCTAAAATCCTAGATAGTACTTCGCTAACACTGGTACTTTCTAGCTTAAGCTCATCAATATAAGAAAACATAAGAATGTGTGTTTGTAATAGCTCAGCATTAAAAGTAAGTTCTATTTTCTCTGAATCTGTGTTTCCGGTGTCTGTACAAATATAAAAAAGGCCATCTACTTTAAAGATGGTATTCTGGTTGATTACTATTTGCTTTTCTTTAAGGTACCTGTTTAGTATAGAAAATGAAAGTTGATAATACCCATTTCTTTCAGCGCTTATACTTCCTGAAATAATAGGAATCACCCCATAGGGTTTAGTTAAGTTATTTATAGTATAAAGCTCTATCATGTCATCACCCCAATCGTTCTATTTCTAGATTTCTTTAAACTATACAGATACTCTGCAAAATACTGGGCATTTTCTTTAGAGTTAATGTTCATATTTTGGATTACAATGTCACCATCGGTATAATGGTTAGTTGCCGCTCCTGAACTTACAGGTCCTACTGCCTTAATAGAAGCTAAGCTTTGTATTTGTGGTACAATATCCAACTTAGGAATACTACTCATCGAGGAAATAATACTTTGCCCCATCTGTTTAGTATCTCTAACCACTTCTGGAATACCTTTTAAAATACCTTGTCCAATACCCTTTTCTACAAAATCTCTTTGAAAGACCTTAATAGCTAGCCTAGATGGTGAGTGCATATCAAAAGTACTTGTAATGCTATTCCAAACACTTTGTGCCATACTTTTAGCAGCTGAAACAACTGAACTTACTCCATTTGCAATACCTTTAGCAATACCACTAACTAAATTTAAACCTACTTGTGCCCAGTTTGTACTCGTAAAGACATTAATAATTGCATCTACTAGTTTTGGTGTAGCTTCTAATAAGCTAGGAATCGCTTGTATCAAGCCCGCAACCAGTGCTAGCACAATCTCAATTGCAGCTTGAATAATCTTATCTAGGTTATTAAGAATAAACTCTACAAGTCCTGCAATGATCTGAACAGCTGCTTCTATAAGTTGTGGAATAGCAGCAACAAGTGCCTCTACTAATTTACCTATAATCACTGGTGCTTGCTCTAATAAATGTGGTAGTGCATTTAAAAGTCCTTCTACTAAAGCTAAAATTATATTAATGGCTGCTTCTATAAAAGCAGGCAAGTTATCTAAAATAACATTTACCAAGTTCAAAATACCCTCTACCATAACAGT
>JAGAVZ010000014.1 GCA_017941635.1 Cellulosilyticum sp. | reverse complement strand
TATTGTTTATGCTAAACCTAGTTCAAGCATTGAAAGTCTGTAATCTGTTTCGATCTCAGCTTCGACTGCCTTACTTTCTAGGTTTGACACCGTTGTTTTAAGTGTTTTATTTTCTTATTGATTTCTTTGACAAGCTCACTTTTGGAAGCACTTGCAACTTCATCTGTTGACTGCTCAATGTATTTAAGAAATTCTAACATTTCCTCATCCACATCATTTACTGTTCCTTTTGTATTTAAAAAGAGCTTTGTTGTTTCATCACCTAATAATAGGCTATGATCCTCATTACATCTATTTTCAAAAGTGTAGGCATGTCTTCCTTTATCAAATGGATCAAACGTACAAATAAAATTACCATTTTATTAATCTAAAATCAACTGACTATAAAAGCGGGTCACTACCACCATCTTGTAATACCCAACCACGATTCGTAAATACAATTATAAATGTAATCGTATCTCTTATTTCTTCCCCTTCTCTGCGTGCTTTTAAGAAAATTTTCTTCTTATTACCATAATCTTCTACTTTAATAATCTCTGAATCTTCTAGATAATAATGTAAACCAAAATCTCCTAAAACAATGTATAATTTCCCTGCTTTTTCAACAAAATTATTTTTATATTTTCCTAGCAACTTTTGTGTATAATCTTTTGACCAATATATCTCTAATGCCATCTCAAGACTTTTTGTATCTGGATAGATAGATGGACATAGCCAGTTATCATCTGGTACCGTAGACTCAAATGCAGTAAGACACTCCTGTAACCACGAATATGCTGATACAATAAGTTCCTTTGCCTCTTTATCTGTAATAGGGTAAGGTTTAGTATATGGATACCCTTTACATTGATCTAGATACAAACATCTTATTGCATCTCCACTTTGCTCTAATCTTATTGTCTTAGGATTGTATCTATAGATTTCCATATAATATCCACATAACTCGGCATTATTAAAACTTATACTTTTAAATTTTAAGCCTCCAAGACCACTAAACTCTACACGATCTTCGTCTGTGTTACCTCTTAAAACCTCTTTAGAATCAAAGATTTTATTATTTCTTAGAAACTGAACCTTTTTCATAGATCTATTATCAATCGTATACACAAATAAATCACCATTACTTGAACCATGTGGTTGATAGATGGTTAAAAAATCTGATATTCCCTGACTATTATTGGACATTACATTTATATAATTTCTAGTCATATTTAAAGTAGTCTCTGAATCTCCTGTGAAAAGGTCAAACACTTTATACTGGTTACTCCCTTTTAAGCCATAAGCAATCTTTAAATCTCCACTTACAATTGTATCGCCGATATCTGCTCCAGCCCATGACAATCCATTTTCCTGACTAACGACCTGTTTCTTTCCACCTTCTGCAAATAAATAGGCTTCATATGTACTATTACCTGACTGTAACTCAAATTGTTTATAACTCAATTGTTTAATTTCTTGTAAGTCTAACGTCTGTGCTTTGCTATTAACAGCAAATAGTATCAATAATATTATTCCTATTAACCCATTTCTCCATTTACAAAGAGATTGTATTTTATTCATTTTCCTAAATTGCAATAACAAATTGAACTACCCTGCTAAACTAATAAATTTACCACCTATTTAGTAGCATAAATTAAATCTAGTTGTTTCTCAAAACATTCCTCTGGGGTTTGGTACTTGAGTATTTTTCTTGGTAAAATATTACACCAGTCTTCAATAAAAGCAATTTCATCACTGGTATATCCATTCAAACTATTGCCTTTAAGAAAGAATCGACGCAATAATCCATTGTGTCGTTCATTTGTACCACGCTCACATGAAGAATATGGATGTGTAAAATATACTTTTACATGATGTTCATCCTCTAACTTATAAAGTTCTGCAAAC
>JAGAVZ010000163.1 GCA_017941635.1 Cellulosilyticum sp. | reverse complement strand
TACCTTTCATTTATATATCCAATTTTGGTAAAGTTCGCACTTACTTGTGATACGGTTCATTATTATTAATTCTAAAATATCCTATAAATAAGCCTTTATAGCAAAATACTAATCAACACCACTGCACAGACAATTTGCGCCAAACCAATATAGACGCAAAATAAGGATGCTTTTGCCCCTTGCTTTAATAAGTCTGCAATGGATACTCTCATACCGATTCCTGCAAGGGCAATAATCTCAATAAAGTTGTCCACATTCTTGATTAAAAGAGATAAGCTATTGGGGATAATGCCTAGAGTAAATAACACACATGTTAAGAAAAATCCTTTGATGTACCAAGGCATTTTTAATCTAGATTGATGGGTATGGCTATGGTTTTCTTCTTCCATATCCTCAATCCCTTTAGTTAAACTACGTTCCTTAATAGAGCCTAATACTAAAATGACTAGGACTAAGAAAATGATACGCACAATTTTAAAAATCGTTGCCATATCCTTTACCTCTTCTCCTATAATAGCTCCTGCAGCTACAACTTGTCCCACTGATTGTAAAATTCCTCCAATCAAAGCAGAACTATAAACTAGCTCCCCCTGATATAAAAAGGACGCAATGACTGGAAGTACAATCATCAATACCGTACCTGTTACATTAACCATGGTAATGGCAATTCCTTTATCCTTACTACTTGCATGAATAACTGGTGCACAAGATGCAATAGCCGAAGAACCACATACACCATTTCCACTTGCCATCAGTAACACAAAATCAATGCCAAAGCGCATCTTCTTTCCTATCACCACAATAAAAGCTATGGTAAATGCCATTTGTATCACAATAAAAAGAATACCTTGCCAACCAATCTCGAATATCGTACGAACCGAAAGAGTTGCACCAAGCAAAACAACTGAAAGTGATAATAGCGTGCTTTCTGCAAATTTTGTTCCTCGATTTAACTTATCTTGCGTACCAATAACATTTCCGATAATAATGCCTAGAAAAATAGAAATTGTTGCTGCGCCTAAGCTAGGTATATACTCCCCAATTATTTTACTGGCAATTGCAATTGCAATACATACAATCAAACCGGGAAGCACTTCTTTGATGCGCTGTCCTATGGTTGCCTTTTTATCCATGTTGATTTCGTCCTTTCATACGCGCTATATAAATAAACTTAGTTAGACTATTTTTCTATTACTATTTAACTTTCTAAGGGTTATTATCACAAAAACATGTAAAAATAAACATTTTGTATAAACATTTACCCAAATACCTTATAATAAAACTATCTTGATATACAAACTAAAACTAGGAGGCAAAAATGTTTGAACAAAATACTTATAGCGAAGATGTAGCATTATTTAAGCAAATCTCCCCCAAAGAGGCAGATGACTTAATCCAAAAAGAAGATTTAGTTGTCATTTATATTGGGCGTGAAACCTGCCCTTACTGCCGTAAATTTGTGAAAAAACTAAGCCATGTCAAAGCTCAAATCGATACCCCTATTTATTATGTACTAAGTAGCGAGGCAATGTATGACTTTAGAGAGCAATACAATATTGTCACTGTACCAGGTTTTATCGTAAAGAAAAATGGAGAAATCTTAGTGCGTTGTGATTCTTCTATGCCAGAAGAAGAAATATTAGAAATGATTCAATAGTTGCTATTGGATTTATTAAAAAGTATCTTTTGATAGGAAATCTATATTTAAGTATCAGAATATTTAATCACAATCAAAAAATAGGGAGCACTTTTTGCAAAGTGCTCCCTATTTTTTAGCCTTACAACCCAAGTTGTAAGTGCCCCTGCCAAGGACCATTATCATAACATAATTTATCATAAACGTCTAGATTTCAACTCTCCTTATACGCTCACCTTCATTCTAGGATTGATTTTTATTTTAGATTTTATAAAATGCTCATTAAAGGATTATTTTCCTTAATTGGGTAAAACTAATCTTAATTTCTTTACTCAAAAGTTTAATGTCCATTTATTAGGGAGGTATGACTATTATGAATCCATATCATGTAATCATCATTGGCGGAGGTATATCCGGCTTATGCTGTGGGCTTCGCCTATTGCATGCTGGCTACAAGGTGTCTCTCTATGAAAAATGTCCAAAGGTAGGTGGGGTAACACAGTCTCTTTCTACGCCTTCACCCTACGCTGATTATGATAGCTTTGCTTCTATAAGGATTCATCCTCATGTCTACCGCCAAGTTTTTACAGATATCGGCCTCAACCCCCATGATTATTTTTCTGAAATTGAACTAGATGAGTTATATCGCCTTTTTTATGAGGATGGCTCTTCCTTTACATTTATAAAAAATGGGTTTTCAAAGTCATCTGATTTTGAATCCTTTTATAAAGAGTCTTTTACCCATTACCATGACTTTATTAATACATTTTATAAAAAATATCTCTCTGCCCATGAGCTAATATTATCTCGTTCTTTGACGGATTTAGGAGATGTTATGAATTTTGATACATTGTCTCATTTCATTAAGCTCAATCCGCTTATCTCTGCTGCTTCTGCCATTAAACAGCGCTTTCGTAATCCAAAATTAAGAGACTTTCTACTTTTTCAATGTTACTATATGGGCTTTCCCCCTTCACATCTTTCCCAACTTTATGCCACAATTCCTGCTTGCAGTGAGGTTCTTGGTCTAACCCATATAAAAGGTGGTATGGGTGCTTATGTTCATGCGCTAGAAAAAGCTTTTATCACTCTTAAGGGTCAGCTTTATTGTGATGCTCCCATTAAACGCATTGTAACCCACCATCATCATGCCTATGGTGTACTAACCGAATCTGGTGAATTTAAAAAAGCAGATATAGTCGTTTCTAGTGTGGATTATCACTTTGCCCTTACAAAACTACTCGGTCGTTCTATTTTATTTCAAAAGCCTCTTTTATCTTTCCAGATGACCTGTTCTGTTTTTATGCTAAGACTGACGCTTTCTATTCATCTTCCTAAGCTGTCTACCCATAATCTCTATCTGATACAAGATACGGAAAAAGTTTTTGAGGCTGTTGCTCACGGAATTATGCCTTTAAAATTCCCTATGTATCTCTACTACCCATCGTCTATTGATGATACCTTTAACAAAGGGAATTGTACCACTTTAAACATCATGGTACGTGTCCCTAATCTTTCTTTTAATGCTACTTATTGGACGCCTAAAACCATAGCCCATATGCGTTTTCTATGTCTTAAGCATTTGGAGGATTTAGTCGGCATCAAGTCTATTACCTCCTATATTGTCCATGAATCTATCAGCACGCCTTCTGATTTAGCTCAAAAATTTAATTACTATCAAGGTGCTGCTTTTGGCCTTGCGCCTTCTTACTTACAAAATGCTTGGCTAAAGCCACAGCCTACTTGCTCTTTTATTGATAATTTATATTTTACTGGTTCCTCTATTCATCCGGGTAATGGTATCTCTATTGTGATGGAGGGAGCAAAAATAGTGAGTCATTTGATTCAATATAACTTGGTATAGGTCTTGTTTTTCTATTTTATTTTCGTTGGCACCACTTCTATTCCTTTTACTGGCATTGCTGCTGCATTAATGTCTTTAAAATATAATGGTAAGCCCTCTGCAAAGGTAAGCACCTTTGTAGGATTCTGTTTTTGATGATGAATATGTAAATGAGGTTCTGAAGATGTTCCACTATTGCCCACCTGCCCTAATAAATCTCCTGCTTCTACAGAATCTCCTTCTTTTACCCTTATGCTCCCTTGTTTCATATGCCCCATTACAAGATAAGTTCCTGTCTCTTCTATTTGAATAAATACATAATTACCAAGCTGCGATTTAAAGTCTTCTGTACCAGCGGCAATATCTTCTTCCTCATTATAAGTTGCGATTACTTTTCCCTTTACTGGTGAATAAATCACCTTTTCCCAAATCCCATAATCAGCATTGTTCCTACTTTCTATATCATGCGGTGTCATTACTAAATCATAGGCATAGCGAATATTGGGATAAGCTGCATGATAGTTTTCTGCGACTGTATTTCCTCCCCATCCCACAATAGTTGCCTCTTTAAAAGGCCATTGTACTGTAACACTTGTAAGCGCTTTAGTCTTTGCTGGATAAACAATATCTACAATTCCTATGTTGGTAAATATCATAAAACTCATCATGGCACAAACTCCAATTCCACCCAACTGATGCATGACTTCTTTTCTCCTTATTTTCCTAATAATAAACCAAACCACCAAAACCATCATGAGCGGGATCCCTATTAAAGGAAAATATAATTTGAGTAGGACAAAAGCCACTACGCCTATTTGCCCTTTAACACCAAAAGCACATACTATTACAAGTAATATAAGGAGCCCTACAATAAAATTGAACTTTCCTACTTTATGAATCATTTACTTGATCCTTTCATAATGAACTTAGTACTGATTCAATTTTATATCTAAAAACTAAATTCTTTACCTATCCTAAATTAATTTTTCTTAATATTTTTAAATTTACTCATTAACTCTTAATGCTTATATTTTTACGAATCAAAAAGACGCTACTTCTTATAAAAAGTAACGTCTTTTGATGATGTAACAAAGCGTAATCACTATTAAAATTTTAAATATATTGTATATGTATTTACTTTTTCATCAATATTAATACTTGTATACAAGCTTTTGTATTTATGTTAATATCAATATATAAGTTACGTTTATAAATATCTCCAGTATACTTTACTGATATTCAAGATTTATATGGTAACTAAAGAAATGGAGGAACAGACTATGTCACTTACAATTAATTTAACACCAGATTCCTTAAAGGTACTTCGTGAAATCAACCCAATGATGATGTCTTACAATGTTGAATTTGCAGAAGTTACGGGCGGAACTTTTTGGAAAGCTTATACTCCAGGACAGATTGCTGGAACAGAAGACTTCTATGTAGAGCCAACTTCTGAAGGTATTGCGGCAATGTATAAGGATTTAATGCAAATTTATGCATCAATTAATTTATATGATGAAAAACTTCGCGGCCTTGCAAAAGAATTAGGTCCTGTATGGGTACGTGTTTCAGGTACATGGGCAACAAAAACTTATTATGATTTTGATGGAACAACTAATGGAGTCGTTCCAGAAGGTTACCTCAACGTATTAACAAAAGATCAATGGATTGGTGTCCTTGATTTCGTAAAAGCAATTGGCGCAAAGCTTATTGTTTCTGTTGCGAACTGCCCTGGTCTTCACAGTGCTGATGAGCCTTGGAATCCATCTGAAGCTGAAAAATTATTTGGTCTTAGTAAAGAATATGGTGTACCAATTGATGCTGCAGAATTTGCAAACGAACCAAATATGTTAGAGCATACTGGTTTCCCACATGGCTATACTGCTGCCAATTACAGACGTGACCAAGATTTATTCTTCAAATGGCTTAGTGCAAACTACCCAGAATGTCTTAAAGTAGGTCCAAGTACTACTGGTGGAGACGTAGAATTTGGTGCTGGTGATCATGCAGAAGTTAAATCTGCTGGTGGTGTTGAGCAAGTGGTTGGTGAAATTGTTACATGTGACGACCTTATGGAAGGTACTACTGAGAAACTTGATGTATTTAGCTACCACTACTACAACGGTGTTTCAGAACGTCTTGCCTCTGTAATGCCAGAAGGTCACTGGCTTGCTCATCAAGCTGCTACAGAACCTTACCTTGCTGTAGCACCTACGTTTGCAGAAACTTATGTTCCTTTACGCGATAAATATGTTCCAGGCGGAGAAATGTGGGTAACAGAATCTGGTGACGCAGGTGGCGGTGGTAACACTTGGGCATCTACTTACCTTGATGTAATCCGTACATTAAATGAGCTTGGTACATTTGCTACAATCACTGATGGTGTTATCTTCCACAACACACTTGCTTCATCTGACTACGGTTTCCTTGCTCGTGAAGTATTTGACCCACGTCCAAACTACTTCGCAGTACTTCTTTGGAATCGTTTAATGGGTACAACTGTATACGATTCAGAAGAACCAATCCGTGAAGGTGCACACGTATTCGCACACTCTCGCAAAGATGGCAAAGAAGGTTTTGCATACCTTATCATCAACAACTCATTAACAGAAAGCACATTTGTAGAATTACCAAAAGCTGCAAAACGCTACACATTAGCTGGTGAAAATGGAAATATTCGTTCTACAGTTATGACATTAAATGGTAGCCCACTTGTTTTAGGTGAAAACAACACATTACCATCATTAGAAGGTGTAGATCAAGAAGCTGGTAAGGTTGAATTAGCGCCTGGTACTTGTACTTTCTTAGTGATTTAAATAAAAATTGAGATATAACATTCTAGCATGACTTAGTCAAATAATGACGTTAGAATAATTTAAGAGCCGAGTGTATAGCAATATACATTCGGCTCTTTTTGAAGTAAATTGAAAAATACTATTGATTAATGAATGGCTTCTATACTTAAGAAAGCTACTCAAAAATAGTAAAACTATATTGGATTAGACTTATAAAAAATCAATAGACTGTGTGTAAATCTCATCCGGAGATACCGCAAGTAACTCAGTAGGCTCGATTCCTTTATGCTTTTGCATATAAGCATTGATTATTTTGATTGCATAATAATATCCTGCATTCTTTGGTATTCCTAGTTCTTTATTTCCGAACATATACTTGGAATACTCTTTTGGCGATAATTTTTGATTTAAGATAACCTCAATCTTCTTCCATACATCAGTCTCTTCAGCTTTATTTACATCTTTTTGCCATGATGGTACTAAGTCTTCAAACAGGCTCATAGCAAAGGCATCTGCTTCTCCTTCAATAATCATCATCTGAAGGAATGAATCATTTAGTCCCTTTCCCCCTTTTTTACAATACCAATAGTCTCCCCAAACACTATGATGGTACTCATGTGCAAATACAAAAGGAAGCCACTGCTTAAATTGTTCATTCAGAGGATTTATATTAAGAATAATATTGCCCCATACTCCCGTACCATAAATACCTTCAGGCATTTTTGTCGTCGATGGATATATAGCAATATGTAGTATATCCTCATCGTCTTTAGGGAGTTTACTGCAAATATCTTCAAATACTTTTATGTACTGCTTCCAATCAATTTTATCTAAAAAGTCTAGTTGCTTCTGTGCTTCTTCCTTATCCATATTGCAAACTGGCTTCATATGATCCATTGAAAATGGTGCTCCCTCGGTTAATACGCCCCAATAAGGTGCTACCATTGTCTCATTCCAAGCCTGCTCTCCTGTTCCTCTTGCTATATAATCGCTAAGATTACGATATGCTAAAATCAGATTAAGTTTCATCTCTATCCTCCTGTTTACATATAGGAAAACACACTGTATATCCATTGTTAACCAAGTCCCATTCATATATAGGTGCCCCATCAAGATTTCTTTTACGCTGATAGGCTTTATAATCAAAATCGGTGAACACATCCCAAACTGCAATTACATGATTACCTAATTCATAATTCTTATAAGGTGGTACATTGACTACTATATACTCCGATGCTGGCATAATGGTTGTTTCTAATTCTTCATATATTGGGTAGTTCTCCCTATATGGCGTTTCGAATCCTAGTGTTAATGTATCAAACTTTTG
>JAGAVZ010000162.1 GCA_017941635.1 Cellulosilyticum sp. | reverse complement strand
ATTATATTTGTTTTACTGATGATATGATTTCTTCCTCCTTACGGTTTAGAATTAGAGCAGAGGTTTGTAGTATAGGAGATTTAGAGAGCGTTTACACCTGTGTCTATTTTATAAATATCTTAAGCTGAATGAATGTACTCTCATTCCTATGTGCAGATCTTTTAGTGATAACTTTGGTGTATTTGGTATATTCATGGTTTATTTCTCCTTTTTATATTATTTGATTTGTGGGGCAGTAGGGTTATTTAGATTTACCAATTTCTATATTATAAAAGCATTATCCTAATATAACTTAAAGTTATTAGCATTTAACTATATACCTCTAATTCTAAATCTTCTATTACACTATTGCTATCTGCGAAGGTGCCTGACCATATGCTTCGTAATAGGTTAGTGTTTCTGGATTGTTGAATTATTTACATAAGTGTTTTCTCCTTTGATTGTTATAGGGGGAAATAAAGGACTTGAAGTTGGTGATTCAAATCCTTTTTGGCGAGGGGTGTGGCCGTAGGATGGATGATTAAAGTTACTTAAATCCCTGTACTGTTTCATCTAATTCACTCTTAGATTTAAGGAAATCTATGCAAGATTGAATCCATTTAACGCACCCATCAACTTTGTATTTTGGAAGGTTTAAACCGCTAAAGCATTCTAATACTTGCTGTTTTGTAATGTCTAGATTAATATATTGTTGTGGATTCTTTATTTCCTGTATACAATCATAATATGTCCCTATCTCTCCAAATGATGTTGAGTACATTTGAATATCTTCTATTGCTTCTAAAATAAATTGCTCTGTATCCTCAAAAAATAAGCTTCTTCCATTATCATATAATGGGTATAATGTTCTTTTTTCATTAGTGTATAGAATAGCTATGTTGCTTCTATGTCTATCATCTTGACGTGTGATGAAATCAAATAAAATCATCTTATAAATATCATCTCTTAGATCTGGGTAAGTTTTAAGTAGATCATCAAATAAATCTCCAGTATAATTTACCATGTCTTGACGGACATGTTTAAATACCTCTTTATTAAAGTTATATAGATATTCACTAAATGTCCAATTTGAATCTATCTGTTCTACTGGACAACAGTTCACTTCTAATAGCTTCGATAACCTATAACATACTACTTCACTTTCTGTATCCGTAATAACTGGAGATAACCTTTTCTTAGCTATACCGAACTTATCACCTTTCCGTGTATAATATTTTACATTATTCCCAGATGGTGAGTAGGTTATTTTAGTATCCTGAATTAATTGTTTTGTAAGGTTGTCTAGATTATCCTCTTCTGAGAGTTTTAACCAGTAGGAATCCATTGGATTTACTAATCTTGTTTTTATGGCTATACCATAGTGATTATATTCTTGTAATCCCCATTTAAACAGTAGGGAGTCAATATCCCTTCTACTTGATGACGGGATTCTATCTATAATGAAGTCATCTATATCTATTATGGCATTAAAACGAGTGTAGTCGTAAACTTGAAGCACGTTAAATTTATCATCAAATTCGGCTACAGGTATATTGTTATACATTAATTTAATATAATCTTTTTTCATATTCTAATCCTCTCTATTTGTTAAAGCCATCTGTTACTCTATAAGATGTTAGTGTTTCTGGGCTAGTGAATATTTGCATGATTGTTGTAATACTATTTTAAGGGCTTGAATGTGATGATTCAAGCCCTTTTGATAGATAAGTATGGATTACCAATTTGGTAGTTTATCCATTGCTATTTTTCCAGGTTGTACGAAGATGAACTTATCACCTTTTCTGTAAGCAAAGTATGCTACGTCTTCGAGGGTTTTACCATCTGGGTAGTTTCTAGACACACGTTCTGTATGGGTGCCGTCTTTGAACATGATGAATTCGTCAGAGGTACCCTGACCTTTTACACAACCGCTATATTGTGAAAAATCAAGTGACTGTCCTTCGCGTTCAAGTGAATCTGAAAGGATGTCGAGTTTAACTGTGGTGTATTTGAACTCATCTAGGATGAGTTGAAGGCTGTCCTTTTCTGGGAAGAGCGGGATAAGCTTTTTGACTTCCTCGATTGATTTGAATGACTTGAAGTAGCTTGGGTCGGCGTCTGCTACTGATTTGTTTGCGTCGAATAACTCTTGTGGTGAATTGCCTGTTGTTGGGGTTGGTGTTTCAGTAGGTTTTTGGGTTGGTGTTTGGGTTGGTGTTTCAGTAGGAGATTGTGTAGCTTGTTCTGTTGTGATAGCTACTGTACGTGTTTTGGCAATGTACTCGATTTTTACATCTAAGCTTTCTGCCACGAATCGTACTGGAAGGTAAGTACGTGAGTTATACACGATACTCTTTGTATTTGGAATACCCTTCTTTGTTCCGTTTAGGATACCGAAGTTATAGCCGAGTGGTACCTCTAAAACCGTATCACTGTCACTTGCAATAGCTACCCTATGGTCTGCATCATAGTTAACAGTTACCCCGAGAAGCTCTCCTATTGATCTTATAGGTAAAAGTGTTGAGCCTTTATCATTGAGTATAGGATCGGATAAAGAGACTGGCTTTCCGTTTAAAGTGATTTTGATATCTTTTGCTTCTTGTGCTGTTGTTGACATATCAGGCTTACTTGATTGCATAAGGCTGATTGTTGTTTGTGATGCACTTGTAGTAGAAATTGGTGTTGCTGCATAAACTGGTGAAGAGCCAGTTGATGTTAAAAGTAATGTTGTTACTAAAGTCAGTGATAATACTTCTATCCCTTTGTTTTTGAATAAAGACATGTTAATTCTCCTTTACAGTTTTATATAATATAGATTTAAGTTAGAACCTTTATGTATAGAAATAGATTTAAAAATTACGTAGTATTTCTACGAAACCTAAAAAGGATAATAAAGCTATCAAAAACAGAATACTTATTGATAAATGTACAATTATAATCTGTTTCTATATAGATTAAATTATATTATGAAAAATGTAAAGTTTTATCCAATTAAATACTTTTATTCATTCTTATCTGTCAGAAGTTTTTGATGGTTCGTAGAACTTATAAAATTGCTTAGGTCTTGGATTTTGCTTCGGACTAGACTTATCCCTATAGATATATCCATACATATTTTTAATGTAATTATATGAGAAAATTCTTTCTACAACATTATGGCACGTTTTAGGCTTGATATCATTAAAACAATTTTGTTTATTTAAACAATGTGCTTTACACTTTTCTGGACAACTATTTTTTTGGTTTGAGCTTACTCCATATCCATTGCCTAAATACTTTATGAACATACTGGGCTTAAAATCTCCTATCCCTCTTGCCCTTGCTTTAACTATCAGTTCACATCTAAGTATTTGAAAAAGTGTTTGGGTTATATAATTATTTGGTATTGGGGCAGTAGGTGGAATTGTCAAATCCAGTAAAAGGTGAAAATGAGGGTGGCTTACATATTTATCTGGTTCCTCATAACAAATTCCTAACAAGTCAATATTGTACTTCTGTAGTAATTCATGAATTAGGTCAAACAGTGCCATGCCATGATTATTGAAGGATGTGAGTAAGTTATCTAGATAGTCAACATCCTTAGAGTTAATTGAAACAAAGGTGTGATAGAGATAATTGTGGTTGTGTGTAAATTCTTTTGGTTTTGGTATTTTGTACATTGTAGTTACTCCTTATCATATGGGTTTGATTGGATGGTATTACCTTCTCTCTCAATATTACTAAAGATAGCCCTAGTAGTTGAATGATTGAAGTAATTGGTAAGAGAAGATATTAGAATAGTTGAGGTGCCTCACGCTATCTTTATTTGACAAAAGTCAAGATTGTACATGTGAGGGAGTACAGTAGAATAAGGCACCTTTTTCTATGTAATATAGCTTGAAAACTGTTAAATGTAACAAATTTATGATTTTGAGTGCCGAACACCCCTAAGACCAATTTTAAGTGAATATAAAAATTGCTTAATTCACTTAAATGGTCTATATTTTAGCGTCTTTTTTGACGTGATGCACTAGCATTCCACATTATGGACTTTCACCTATATGCAAACCTAATGGTCATCTATACAAACTATTAGTACTATGCTCTTTCCTTATAAAGTATTTGTATTATTCCAAGCTACATAACGACTTAATGTTCACTCAGCATTTAAATGTTCTAGACCATTTAAATACTATAACTCCTAATCATCAGACTAATAAAACTGTGATAATAACTCCAACTTTTACACTACCCTTTTGCATTATTTCTATTAAATTACGACTACTGTACATAAGCAAAAACTACATGATAAGTCCCAAATACCTATCATGTAGTTTTTCATGGAAAGCAAAAACATCAAGTGTATTGGGTAACCAATCCAACACAGATAAAAGACGCCCTTCTTGTAAAACGCTTATCTCTTTACTCGATATTAAGCTTATTTATATTTAACTGAACAATCAGCTAAAAGCTACTTAAGAACAAGAAGTCTAATCTTTTAGTTGGTTACCTCATGTAGCTCCTTCATATATTAAAAACTAGACTTCATTAAAAGGGGTAAAAGCCCTAATTTTTTACAAAAATTAGATATTCTATTAAAATTTATCAACCTACGTTTTTCATACCTTGATTTATGTAAAATCTATTTTTTATTAATAATACCTTACAAACTATTGCTATTGTAAGCTTATAGCCCTTTAAACTTCATTATCCTTAAAATAATTTATGATATCATATACCTTTCTTCTCGATATATTTAACTCTTTTGCTATTCTTTGTATAGAATATTTCTTTTTTGAGGACATTGAATTTTTATCATTTTTTTCTTGTAATTCTCTTATTTTCTTCCATTTTTTTCTATAATCTCTTTCTTTATGATACGTTCTTTCTGCTATACAGACTTTTTTCTTATTCTCCCTAATTATTTCAGGTAATTTTAATAGTGTATCAATTTTATCCTCTAATATATTGATAACTTCATTAAGCCTCTCTATACTTGGTGGTAGAATATTATCTTCTCTTAATATTATTTCTATGTTGTTCAATTTATAATCTATATATCCATAATCATCTAAATTACAATCTAAATCAGAACATAATGCATTTTGAAATTCTTCTTTGAATTGTTTTTTTATATTTATCTTCAAAGTATAATCACTTTTACTAATCAATACACCATCCATATCACTAAAATATCTGTTACGCCAGCTATCATAATATGTAATCATTCTGATTATTTCCTCAAAAACTTTATTGATAAGAATTTCTTTATACTTAATATATCTAGCAATAGCAAATTCTACGTATAATTCTTTTATATCCTTTTTAGGAATATCTTCTTGAACTAATTCATA
This sequence comes from Cellulosilyticum sp., assembly GCA_017941635.1. Lineage (GTDB taxonomy): Bacteria > Bacillota > Clostridia > Lachnospirales > Cellulosilyticaceae > Cellulosilyticum. The sequence continues at coordinate 13,896 of JAGAVZ010000162.1, read as the reverse complement.
TTCTTCTACTTTAATTACACCTTCAAGATCTTCTAGCGATAAATCAATTCCCCATTCCTCGTAGAACGTATCTTCTACCTTCTCTTCCTTTTTATTTAATTCGATATCATTATTCCTATTTTCATTTATAGTCTTAATCGTCACAAATTCATCATCTAATATAATTTCTTCTATTAATATGGTGCGATGTAGAATGATTAATTTATATAAACTAGACTTATTATAAGCAGGTATTTTTTTATCAAAGTAAGGTTCTAATGGCGAAAAACATTCAAGAAAATCTACTATAAAGAAAATATCTGCATTCTTATTTTTTTCATACAGTAATTGATCAGTATTATATAGTTCCTTTAGTCTTATTAAATTTTTTTTACAAGTAGGTAATGCTTTATCAAATATTTTACTATCAATCATCTTTTACTTTCCTTATGAAATTTATTAATTTTTCTATATAATACCATCTATATACATTCAAAACAATGCTACTATTTATCACCAATCAATTGCTTCATTCTGTCCATTATTTAGCCATTCAAAAAATGTACTCGCCGGAATAACTTTTTTCTTACCTATTGTTTTCACTGGAAATGGCTGTTCTTTTACTAACTTATATGCACTATTTCTTCCAATCTCTAATATTATCGCTATTTCCATTACTGTAAGTATATCTTTCTGTCTTAAATTTCCTAATTCCATCATTAATACCATCCTTTGCCTATATGTTCATAATTCTCCCCCAATATATCTACTTAACACACATTTATGCTAATGACTATTTTGATAAATGTCTATTCAACTACTCACTCAATCTCTCTCTAAGTCAAGTTTATCTGTAATATACTCCATCGCTACCTTATTGCCAGTTGTATCTTTATCTATATACCTTTTTTCTGTAATAGCAATTGAACTTTGTCCTAATGCTCTTTGTATTTTTACAACATCTACATTTCCTTCTAAGGATAGAATTGTCGCAAAACTATGGCGTAACCCATGAAAAGTAATAGGACGTAAATTATGTCTTTCTAGAATTTTAGAAAACATTTTAGTAATATGGTCTACACTATATAATGAACCATCTTCTTTACAGAATACATAACCATTATCATCATAACTACTTTTGAATATCTCTTTATTTTCTTGCTGTCTATCCTTTTCTTTTATTAAGATATTATATAGATAGTCCGATATATACATTTTTCTTCTAGAACTTTCAGATTTCGGACATTTTACTAAAGTTTCTTTTCCTGCTCTAACACGATTATTTCTTATAGTTATTATCCTGTTATCTAAATCAACATCTTCCCATTTTAACCCTAATATCTCACCTCTCCTCATTCCAGTTAAAATAGCAATAATTACCGGAAGCTCTATTGTAGTTCCTTTAACTGCATTAATCAGTATCCTACACTCTTCTGAATTATAAGAGTTGTTCTCAAGTGGCTTTTCTTTATATTTCTTCCAATCACAAAGTGGATTTTCTAGAATAAGCTTCTCTCTCATAGCTTGCTTAAATATAGACTGTAAAAGACAAAAATGCTTGTTTATAGTCGTTTTACTTAACCCTCTACCAGTCTCAGTATTGTGTGCAATATCTTTTTCATAGTTCATCATATCTCTATATGATATGTCAAATAGCTTTATACTACCTATTTTATGATTAGTTATATGTTTCAATATATTCTTATATCCTGCTAATGTAGTTGGTGATAATTCATCTCTATAAAACAAATATTCTAAATATTGTTGACAATATTCATCTAGTGTCTGTTTACTAGGCAGTACCCTATTTTTTTTCAAGCTGTCTCTCTCTTTCCATAATTGATTTCGATACTGTTTAGCCTCTTTTAATGTTTTAAAATACTTTTTTGGTCGATTCGGTCTTCCGTCTTCTCTTTTACCCATACGTAATTCTACACAATATCTATTTCTCTTTTTATCCCAAGTTATATTTTTTTCTTTTTTAGTCATAGCATACCTCCAAATTTTAATATTCTAGTAGCTATAGTAACGATACATATAAAAACTTAGTTCTTTTTTTTATGCTAATTTTTAATAAAATGAGGTGATTTTTATTTACTTGTTTAATTTCACTTTTTTAAAATCCTCATTTGCATACTAATTTTTGTATTTACTTCCATATTTTTACATCTTTGGTCATATTTTTATTAATTATCATATGTTTAATACTCTAAACTTTTTATCTGTATAGAAACAGCCTGTAAAATTATAATCTGTTTTTATATGAAATACATTTCCTTCCTTTTAATATAAACTAACTTCTACTCTTACTTTAAAAATGGCGCCCTTTTTTCCAAACAAACTAACTAGATTTTAAAATGGCTCTCTTATTGGCTCCCTTTCCTCTAATCATAATGTCTTGAGAACAAAAAAACAAAAAGGCTATAACCTTTGATATTCAAAGGTTATAGCCTTTTTTATGTAGTGTTGGAAACCTAATTGAGATTATGCAGAGAAGGGGATTTGAACCCCCACGTGATTACTCACATTAGAACCTGAATCTAACGCGTCTGCCGTTCCGCCATCTCTGCGTGATAACAAGAGCATTTAACGTTTTTTCTAGGTCTCTGCCCAACTCTTATTGTATGTCATATTCTATGTAATTTCAATAATAATTTTAACTTTCCATTTTACGCTCTTATTGTCTAAGGTAATTTAAATTTTTAATTTCATTTGGAATCATTCCTAATCTCCAATAGGAAAAGTTGTTGATTCCGAGTAGTTTTGCAAGCTCCATTTTTGCCTTAATACTTTTTACATCTTCATACCAAATCGTATTGCTGATGCCATTTTCTTCATAGGTGGCGTAGGTTGATTGGTAATACGCATCAAATTTTACTTGTGTGCCTGCTGATTGTAATCTTGCTGCTATTTTGTCATAGGTAGGTGTGTATGCCTTGTTATTTAGCACCATACCATTTTGTTTTTGCCACTGAATACTTGCAAAGGAAAATTGTAATGCGATTTTATTTGTATCGCCTATTGCATTTTTCGCTTCCCATAGTGCAGCATAAACATCATCAATTGGTGTGAGCGGTGTTGTGGTAATCCCTGCTTGTTGTTCCTGCTCGTTTAAGCTTCTTGCTCCATAGTCATGCGCCATTAGAATAACACGGTCTGCTACTTCACCAATTCCTTTATAATCATAGCCTTTATAATAAAGTGTTGGTTGAACAGCTACATTTAACTTCTTGTTTTGAAGGGTGAGTGCTGATTTAAGTTGTTTTAAGAAATTTACATAGGGTGCTTTTAAACTACTATCTGCTAGGCTCTCAAAATCTATGGTTACACCATCAAATGCTCTTGTTACCCCATCTTTTGTTGTGCCATTTGTAAGTGTTACAATTTGATTAATCACTCGCTCTGATTGAGCTACATTATTAAGTAATGCTTGTACATCCTTCCCATCAAAATAAACCATTAGGTAAGTTTCAACTCCGTTTGCTTTTGCCTCATCCATAGGCTTTTCAAAACCACTTGGCACTTTAAAATCTCCTAAATCATTTGCTACTACAAATTTATCTTCTTGATGAAAGACTTGGGCCCATCCAAAACTAATGGCACTATAATCCTTAATCCAATCCATTTGACTACTTGAGCTAATAGCATAGCAAGCATGTTTCCAATTGGACTGAGTTTGTAATTTGCTTTGTAATCGATTGAGTATGCTATTGGCTGCTTCTTCTGTAAGACACTCATTTGGCCCAAAAAGTTGATTTCCCATTCCGTTCATAATGCCTAGTTGACTAATAAGTGCAATTTCTCCCTTAGAACTTTCTACATCCTTAAAGTTTGTATTTCCCTTTAAATCATGACTAAGTGCTTCATACCCTAAATAATCTACAATCATAGTCGCTGCCTTTTCTCTTGTCAGTGCTTGCTGACTATCTACTAATGTTTGAAAATCAGCTTCTATCTTAGTGATTGTACTTAGTTTATTTGCAAACTCTGTTTCTGTTATGTAAGTCTTTTCTGCTGCATATAAGCTATTTGCCCCCAAGCAAATCATCATACTTGTCACCATACATTTCATAAATCTTCGCATTTTATGCCTCTTTCTCTATTCTTTTAAACGAATTATTCTATATCTCCTCATAGCCTTATGATTAAAATCAGTGTTTAATTATTATTTTATCTCTATATTTTTGGTGAAAGCCTTTAAACAAAGGTTTGCCTCTTGATTGGCAACATCATATGTTGCATTTGCTTTCATTGCTTCTATATTCTCTGCGATATAACCTCGCTTTTTGACAGTTTTTACATTATCACAAGCTCCCTCATTATTAATTTCTATTGGCACATTAGTTGCACCTTTGTTCAAAGAGGTTACCTCTATTGCCACTAAAAATTTTCCATTTACGGTTACTGGCTCTTCTAACTCAAAGGTCATATAGCCTTTAAAAGGCATCTCATAACCTATTCCTGCTTGATATCTTCCTGCATTTGTTGCTTTCACTTCTTTTAAATGCTCTGCTTTCCCATCAGTACTGACATAAATTCTATATTGATTTTCTGGATTTGTTACGTAAGTTGATACAGCTGTAAGTAATTCTTTTTCGCCCTTTGTATCATACTGATTCATATATGCGCCCTGATTCGTATTATAATTGACACTCATAAAACCAATCATCCCATGTGGATCATACTCATAAATTTGATTATAAAAATCTATGCCTCCAACCTCTGCTATGGCATATAAATCTGAAAAGGCGGTTTCATAAGAAATCCAAACATATCCCTCTTCTCCCCAGTTGGTTCCCCAACTATTTTTTACTAAAAAAGCACCATCACATTTAGGCTGATATCCTTCATTAAAATTTTCTCTACTATAATAATCATCCCATCCAACGAGAATACTTCCATGATTAGCTGCTTTATTCCCCGGGAAATGATACGCTAATTCCTGACTATTACCATAAGGATAGTTTGAATACAAATAAGACATCTCTAAATAGTCCCCTGCATAATAAGATGCTGCTACTGCCCCATATTGATAAATCCATTCTTTTATTTGTTCTATGTCCTTATTTTCTATATAATCACCACTATAATTTGTTTCTATAAACTGCGTGCTATTTCTATCTATAGACTGAATGCCTACTATATGTTTAACATAGTAAGGTGCCCTTACTCCTGTCTTTTCATCTATTGGTCCACCTAAATCCCCTCTACTCCAATAAGCCATAGCAATATCAAAATTTCCTGCATCCTTATAATTCCTCTCAAATCCCTTTTTGCCACCATACTCTATGGAAGTATCTCGGTCCATGGCTTCTTCTGAAAAATCATAAAATGCTTTATCCGTAATACCATATTGTTTCATTAAACTTGTTTCTAATAAACCATTAGCCATATAATTCCAACAATTTCCCTCACTCTGCTGATTTTTAACTAAACTGGCATAGATTCTTCCATCATAGCTACTTGGTAAACTAACCTTGATTCCCTGTAACTGCTCATTTTCAAAATAATTTATTGTAGCTGCACCTATAACACTTGGCGCTCCCACCAAGCCCAATAATATAAATGTAATTAGATGTTTCTTCATGTCTTCCTCCTTCACACTTCCACCATTATAGCATACATAAATTACAGTCTCACTACATATTATTTAATTTTTCTTAATATTTTTATTATATTAATCCATATTTTATATACATATAAGCTAAAACTTATATTTCATGACTCTTAAGATTTCTTATAAACATCCTAAAGTACTACAATTATAACCCCAAAATAAAACTGGTTTATCCATATGACAAAGAAAAGGGTACTATGAAATATCTTCATAATACCCTTTTTGCTCATGATACTTTTTAAATTATATATCTTTGTGATTTATATCTCTTTAAAAATCATATTTAATAAATGATTATTACATTCTATCTAATGCACTATTTACTTCATCTAACATCACTTGTGTTGATGCTAAACCACCACCAGCTGTGTACCATACTGTTGGATTTAAGTATACGATGCGGTCATTTTTGTAAGCATCTGTTCCATGAATTAATTCATTATCAAATAATGCTGGTGCTGAACCATCTCCACCTGTTGCTGCTGAACGGTCTACAATGAATAATAAATCTGGATTTTGCTCTGCTACATATTCAAATGATGCTTTTTGACCATGTGTAGAAGCTTCAATTGTTTCATCTACTGGTGCAATACCAAATTCATTGTGGATAATGCCAAAGCGAGAACCTTTTCCATATACGCTGAAGCTATCGCCATTTGCAAGTGCAATTAAAGCTTTTGCATTTTTCTCAGCTGCTTTTTCTTTGATTTGTGCCATTTGAGCTTCAAGCTCAGCAACTTTTGTTGCTACCTCTTCTTCTTTACCGAAGATTTCACCATAGTAGTTCATAGATTTTTTGAATGAGTTGAAGTAGTCTGCTGTATCTACATTTAATAAAACAGTTGGTGCAATCTCATTTAATTCTTCATGGAAATCTGCAAGTCTACCACCTGAGATAATCATATCTGGTTCAAGTGCATGAATTGCTTCTAAGTCTACTTCCTTTAAAGAACCAACATTTGTGTATTTTGTTTCATCTTGATAAGCACTTAAGTAATCTGGTGTTGAGCCACTAAGTGGAAGTGCCACTACTGCTGAACCAAGGCCTAATGAATCCATTACATCTAATGCACCCCAGTCTAATACAACAACTTTTTCTGGATTTTTAGGAACTTCTGTTGTTCCTAAGCTGTGTTCTACTACTACTGTAGTTGATTCTTCTACTTCTGGTGTTGTAGTTGTTTCTGTAGTAGCTTCTGCTGAAGTTTCTGTATTTGTTGGTGCTGATGTGCTACCACATCCTGTAAATGCAAACATCGCTGCTAATAATGTACATACTAATTTTTTGTTCATCTTTCTTTCCTCTTTCTTTGTTGTTTTATTTTTATTCGTCCTTTTTTATCTAACTTAAAACATACTTAAGGCTACCTTATAATGAACTGAAGTTATCTTTAAAATAGCCATAAATCATCTATCTGAAACCTTAATTTTTCTAGAAATACACACAAATTCTTTGTCCATTAATCTCTTGAACATTAAATGGCATTTCATAAATTTCTTCTAAAACTTCTTGCTGAATAATTTCTTCTACTGACCCATGCTTTGCAATAACCCCATCTTTTAATGCTACGATATAATCTGAGTAACAAGACGCAAAGTTAATATCATGAATTACAATAATAACTGTTTTATCTAAATCCTCTGCCAACTTTCTGAGTGTCTTCATAATCTCAGAAGCATGTTTCATATCTAAGTTATTGAGTGGTTCATCTAATAAGATATACTCGCTGTTTTGAGCAATAACCATGGCAATATACGCTCTTTGCCTTTGTCCACCACTGAGTTCATCTAAATAGCGATGCTCTAAATCACTAAGCTGCATATATCCAATGGCTTCATCAATTTGTTTTTCATCTTCTGCTGTTAACTTTCCACCTGAATGTGGAAAACGCCCAAAACTTACAAGCTCTCTAATGGTAAGTCGCATATTGATGTGGTTGGATTGTTTAAGGATGGCTAACTTTTTGGCTAGTTCCTTTTGGTCCCAAGTGTGTACCTCTTTACCCTCTAATGCTACATGTCCTTCATCTGGCTTCATTAATCTGCTTACCATTGAAAGAACTGTACTTTTCCCAGCACCATTTGGCCCAATAAATGAGGTAATCTTACCTTTTGGAATTGTCATGGATACTTGGTCAACTACTTTCTTTTGACCATATTTTTTTGTAATTTCTCTTACCTGTATCATCTTACTCGGTACGTCCTTTCATTAATAAATAGATAAAGTAAATCCCACCAATAAAGTTGATGATAATACTTGCACTTACGCCAAATTTTAAAACACGCTCTACTAAAAGCTGTGCCCCTACTAAACTCACTATACTAATGAGCCAAATCGCAATGGATAAGTGACTATGTTTATAAGATTTAATAAAGTATCTTGCAATATTAACAACTAATAGTCCTAGGAATGTAATTGGCCCTACTAAAGAAGTGGCTACTGCTGTCAAAATAACAACCACTACTAATAATCGTTTAACAATTTCATCATAATGAACACCAAGGTTAACTGCCTGATCTCTTCCAAGACCCATAACATCTAGTACCTTGAAGTATCTTGCACTATAAATCAACGTCCCTACTGTAATAATCGTTGCCAGATTTAATACCCCTGTATTGATATTATTAAAGCTTGCTTGTGATTTATCTTGAACGGCTAAGAATTCCGATGGATCTGTTAGTACTTGGAAAAAGGTTGTGGCACTATCAAATAATGTACCAATTACAATCCCTACTAATAAGATGAAAAAGATGTTTTGACTTTTTTTCTTAAAAATGAGCTGGTAAAACAGTACACTCGCTCCTAGCATAACCGCTAAAGTTAATAGGAAATTAATATTATCATCTACAATCCACTTACTCGTTGAACCTAAGAAGAAAACTAACATTGTATTAAGGAGCATAAAGAGTGAGTCCAGCCCTAATACACTTGGTGTTAGAATATGGTTGTTTGTTACTGTTTGGAATATTAATGAAGAGTAACCAATGACGCCCCCTACCATTACAATGGCAAATACCTTTGGAATTCTTCTCGATAAGGCATAGTCAAAGTTCTTTGGCGTTAAGCCTATGAGTAAAAAGATTCCAATTAGTCCTAATGCAAGGACAAGCATTACAAGAAGCTTTTTTCTATCTCCTTTTGTCATCTTATGCATATTGGTTCGCCCTCCTTAAAATCATTATTAAGAATAATACCCCACCAATTACACCAACCATCATACCGATGGATACTTCAAATGGATAAATAATGAGTCTTCCTAAAATATCACAAACAAGAAGGAAAATTGGTCCAAGTAAGGCTGTATGATGCAGTGAATTCTTTAAGTTATCCCCTACATATAAACTTACGATATTTGGAATAATTAAGCCTAAGAAAGGAATATTTCCTACTGTGATTAAGGTTACTGCTGTAATAAGGGCAACAATCCCTAAGCCAATATTCACAATCACTTTATAATTTAAACCTAAGTTTGTGGCAAAGTCCTCTCCCATTCCTGCAATGGTAAACTGATTCGCATAGAAGAAACCAAGAATCACTACTGGAATACTTAAGTAGAGCATTTCATAATTTCCTGCCATAATTAAGGATAGATTGCCTTCCATCCAAGATGAAATATCTTGTACTAAATCATATTTATAAGAGAAATAGCTCGTAATAGAGCCAACTACTTTCCCTAACATCATCCCTACTAAAGGAACAAAAATAATATTTTTAATCTGTATACGCTTCATTACTGTCATAAATAAAAGTGTTCCTAACATGGCAAACACAAAGGCAACAAGCATTTTTGTCATTTGTCCTGTTTTACCTAAACACATAATGCCTACCAAAATTCCAAGCTTGGCAAAATCCGTTGTTGCTGCTGTCGTTGGTGACACAAATTTATTACGACTGATTTGTTGCATGATGAGACCACTTACACTTAAACCAACACCTGCAACCAAAATACTAACAAGTCTTGGCACACGGCTTATCATGAGTAGCCTAATCTTATCTTCCTTAAGCGCTATAATATCTCCAATACTTAATGCACTAACACCTACAAAAAGTGAAATAACAGAAAGTACTATAAGGATTCCTAGTAAATAACGCTTCTTCATGAACTTTTTCATGACTTTGACACCCTTCCCCTATATTGTTTCTGTTTTTATTTTTAAATCAACAGCCTTTTAAGCCTTTAAATCGCTATTCATTCTTTATATAGGCTATTTTCTATGACCTATAACTTTTGACATGTTTCATTTAACAATGGTATAATATTCAAGCATTAACGATAACTATTATCAAATTCAACTCTGTTATTTTAACAAGATTTTATTCCCTCGTCTTATAAAATCTTTAGATTCATTTTACTATTTTTATATAAGTTGAATTTTTATAGGGTATTTTTACACATTAGAAAGGATATCTTAATTTGACAACACAATATTTACAGCAAACTATGGAAAGTTTTTATTTATGTACGCATATTCCTATACGTGCCTTTCCTTCTCACTTGGAAGAAACATTATGTACAGGATTTATTCCAGGCATGACAACCTATCAACAAGAGCTCTATCTATGGCTTCAAGGGTTATCTTCCTCTGAGCGTCAATCTAAGGAACTTACCTTTACATTAAATGAACATATTCATTTTACACTTTGTCCTCTAGGACCTTTTAAGGAACTATTTACACAAGCTGAGTCGGCAGATGCCATAGGCTATTTTGTGATTGGTCCATACACCGATCATCTTTCTTTAAAAGAAGAATTTGCTTTTAAACCTAAGCATTGTATCTCTCACTTAATTCAATTATTGTATTCTATTGGAGATAGTCATACACGTCATCTCACTTCTTTAGATGAATGTAGTTATCATATTATTAGGGCACAAAAATATATTCGCGAGCACTTTTCTGAGCCCATTACTTTAGACATTTTGGCAAATTATTTGGGCTTACATAAAAGTTATCTCTGTACCATTTTTAAACAAACGACTAAAGATTCCTTTTGCACTTATATCAATAAAATTCGCATTGATGAAAGCAAAAAGTTACTTCAAAACACCAATTTATCCATGACAGATATTGCACTTTCTGTTGGCTTTAGTAGTTCAAGTTACTTCAATACTATTTTTAAAAAAATAGCAGGTAAAACGCCTTTAGAATATCGAAAGGCGTTCATTTAATCTAACAAAAAGAGGTAGTCTTCTTAAAGAAAACTACCTCTTTTTGTTGAAATTAATTATTTCTATTGCATTGTTTTACTAGCTATATGTCTAATATGTATTACCTTTTTTACATTGATTTGTCCATATCACTTCTATAAATCACTTTACATACATTACGCTTCTACGCATTTTCAGATGAACGTTTGAATTGTGCTTGATAGTGTGTATGTAATAATTCATGTGATTTTTCACTAAGTGGTTCACCTAGAAATGCTTCATACAATTTAGTAACATCTGGATTTTCATGTGATTTACGAATTGCTTGTCCTTTATCAATATCATATAAGGCGTCTTGGCGAAGCATTTTAACTTCTGTGGTGCCAGAAATTGGTTGACCACCACCACCAATACAACCTCCTGGACATGCCATGATTTCAATGAAGGTATATTCACTTGTACCTTCTTCGATTTCCCTCATAATGATTTCTGCATTACGAAGCCCATGTGCCATAGCAATTTTAATCGTTTGATTACCTAATGTTACTTCTGCTTCTTTAATGCCTTCATTTCCTCTTGCTGGTGTAAATTCTAATGAAGGAAGTGGACTATGTGCATAGACTTCAGAAACCGTACGAAGTGCTGCTTCCATTACCCCACCTGTTGTTCCAAAGATTGCACCTGCTCCTGTACCATAACCAAGAGGACTATCAAAATCTGTTTTTGGAAGCTTCGCAAAGTTAAGCCCTACATATTTAATCATTTTGATGAGCTCGCGAGTTGTAAGAACAATATCTACGTCTCTATGACCGTTGTGTTCCATCTCTGGACGTGCTGCTTCAAATTTCTTAGCCACACATGGCATAATAGATACAGTGACAATATCTTTTGGGTCAATATCTGCCATCATAGCATAGTAAGATTTTGATAATGCACCAAACATTTGTTGTGGTGATTTTGCGGTAGAAAGGTGAGCAATTTTACTACTATGGTGTTTTTCCATATAGTTTACCCAGCCTGGACTACAAGAAGTAATCATAGGGAGCACGCCTCCCTCATTGATACGTTTAATAAGTTCTGTTCCTTCTTCCATAATCGTTACATCTGCTGCAAAGTTTGTATCAAAGACTTTATCAAAACCAATCATACGAAGTGCTGTAACCATTTGACCTGTTACAATACTTCCTTTTGGCATATTGAAATCATCACCAAGGGCAACTCTTACAGATGGTGCCACTTGTACAATAACGTGTTTACTTGGATCATGTAACGCTTCCCAAACTTTATCTGTATCATCTTTTTCAACGATTGCACCAACTGGACAAACTGTACTACATTGACCACAAAGTACACAATCTGTATTTTCAAGTGGTTCATTATAGGCTGTTGTAACCATGAAATGTTCTGAACGACCTGTGTAGCTGAGTGCTGCCACACCTTGAACATCTTGACAAGCCTTTACACAGCGACCACATTTCACACATTTTGAAAGGTCACGTACTAAACTCGGATTTAAGTCTTGTACCATTGGTTTCTTAGCAACTGGTGTAAGTTCTGGTTTGATGAGATTAAAACGGCTACATAATTTTTGAAGATCACAGTTACCATTTCTTGCACAACTTAAGCAGTCTTGATTATGATCTGCTAAAATCATTTCAAGGACACCTACTTGTGTATCTCTTACCTTTTTCGTATCTGTATGGACTTCCATGCCTTCCCACACTTGAGTCGAACACGCTGCAAGAAGTTTACGATTGCCTACAACCTCAACGACACACATTCTACAGTGTGCCTTGATATTTTGGTCTGGATGATAGCATAAGTGAGGAATATCAATCCCAATTTCTCTAGCTGCTTCAATAATTCTTGTCCCTTTTTTCACTGTTAATGGGATATTGTTAATGGTTAAATTAATCATTTCCATTTGCGACTTCCTCCCTTACTTCATCTCTTTCTACTACTTCAAATACTTCTGGGAAAACAACCATTGCTGATGCTAAAGCGCTTTGTGCTGTTTCTCCAAGTCCACATAATGAAGCATTTTGCATAATCATAATAATTTTCTTTAAGGTATCTAAATCTTTTTGTGTATGCTTTTTCTCTTTGATTTTATTTAAAATGAGTTTTACATGGCGATTTCCTTCTCGACATGGTGTACATTGACCACAGCTTTCGTGACAGAAGAATTTTTGTGTCGTTTCTAAGAAATCCATGACTTCCATGCGGTCATCAATAACTAAGATTGCTCCAGAACCTACGCCTACACCTGCTGCGCGAAGGTCATCATAGGTATAAGGCACATCTAAAATACGTGTATCACTGATTTTCCCTGATGCACCACCTAATTGAATCAATCTAATCTCTCTATCATCTTGGATACCACCTGCTAAATCATAAATGATTTCTCTAAGAGTCATACCAAATGGAATTTCAAAAGCACCTGGTTTTTTAACATTTCCACCTACGCTAATAATCTTGCTTCCTCTGCAATTTTCTGTTCCATAAGTTAGATAAACTTTTTCATCATCCAAAAGAACACTTGGTACCAAACATAAACTTTCTACGTTATTAAGGCAAGTTGGTAGGTTAAATAAACCACATTGTTTGATAAATGGTGGCTTCATACGAGGTCTACCACCTTTACCTTCCATAGATTCTACAAGGGCCGTCCCTTCACCACATACATAAGCACCTGCTCCTGAATATAAATGAAGTTCATAACTAAAATCTGTTCCAAGGATATTTTCACCTAAGAAACCTCTTTCCTTTGCTTCATCAATAGCATTGAAAAGAAGTGGACGAAGATGACTATATTCTTCACGCATATAGATATATCCATTTTTTGCCCCTACGCTATAACCAGCAATAATCATCGCTTCTACTAATCTAAAAGGGTCATTTTCAATTAAAGTTCTATCTTTAAAAGTACATGGTTCCCCTTCATCTGCATTACATACAACAACCTTTTCCTCTGCTACAACTTCTTTAGCTTGGCGCCACTTTTTCCCCATATCATATGCAGCACCACCTCTACCTTTAATGCCATAACTTGCAATAAGGTCTGCAATTTCAAAGCCATCCATTGTGACTGCTTTTTTGAGTGCGTCAAATCCACCTATACTTAGATAGGAGTCGATTGAATGCACATCATAT
>JAGAVZ010000161.1 GCA_017941635.1 Cellulosilyticum sp. | reverse complement strand
CCTTTATTCTTAGCAAAGACTCCTACAAGCATTGAACCGATTATAGCTCCTGGTATTCCTGCAGCAACTGTTAATCCTGATTTCATACCAGAATAAGCTGTAGACGCTGCAAATACGGAAGCTAATACAATTCCAATTATCATTACTGCCACATTTACACCTTTTTTAGACTTATCAGTTACAAATGGAACATAATCCTTCCCATGCACTCCACCGTAAGCCTCTTTAGGTAATTTGTTTTTCATAAAAATCCCTTTCCTTCATTTGATTAAATTTACTAAAATAGCTTTTTAGATATTTGGGTACATTTTTCTACACATACTTTAGTATTCGTAAAAAAACTTTTTTTATAATAAATTAATTTGGGAATGGTTATTAAATTAATTATGAATTCATAATATCTGACTAAATCTAATATTTTTACTCCTAAAAATATTAAAAGGGCGATAATATATCGCCCTTAATCAATCTCTATCTTTCTTATGTCACATTACAGTTATAAAAAGCAAATCGTTGTTATAGCTGCTAATGATGTCATTATATATTTTATTTTAAATCTTCTATAATTGTGTCTGCAACAATATATCCGTAAGTTAAAGCAGCATCAAAGCCGTTCCCGTATTCCTTACCATCCTTTTCTTCAATAGAACCTGTTACATCACCTACCGCATATAATCCTTTTATAGATTTACCTTCTTCATTAAGAACTCTAGCATCTAAATCTATAGATAATCCGCCTGTAGTTAAGTAGAATGTTGGCATAACCCTTAACATCCAAACACCATCACGTGTTTCAATATAAGGTAATCCCTTTCTTCCAAACTCATCAGCTTCTCCTGCAAGAGCCAATTCATTGTTTTTCTTAATTGTTTCTTCAAGATTTGGAAGATTTAATTCTTTTGCAGCATCAGCTACAGAATCATACCTCTTAACTTGATCCCTTTCAAAAATTGATTTATATGAAAGTCCATATGCATCAAAATCTTTTGTTGACTCTGCTGCTGAATCATCAAATACATAATAGAATGTTTCTTTATTTGCTGGATCTACAAGAGCTTCAGCCAATGTTTTATGATTACTCTTCATTATGTTTCCAAATTGATTTCCGTAAGCATTTACTATTATTCCTGGAGTTGAACTATGCATGAATGCTAATTCATAATTTGACCCGTATTCAGACATAAATGCTCCTAGAGGACGTCCCATACATTCTATTGCAGCTCCAACATCTTGAGCCATTTTAATTCCTTCGCCAGTACTTGCTGCAACGCTATTAAATTTATAATTAGCATATTGTGGATAATATTCCTCTATCATTTCTTGGTTAGAAGCAAATCCACCTGTTGCCATTACAACAGCATCAGCAGTGATATTCCATGTCTTACCGTCTTTACCTTTTGCAAGAACACCTATCACATCTCCATTTTCATTAGTTGTTAATTCAGTTACTGGTGTAGCATATACAACCTTTGTCTCTCTTTGTTCAAGTCTGTCAGCTAGGAACATCAATGCATATCCAGCTCCACCTTGATAGCAACCTGGTGCAAGATATGGTGTAAGTCCGTATTGTAGTCCACCTTCAAAATTACCCATTGAAGCAAATCCAACTCCCATATCATGTAGCCAGTCTACAACTTTTCCAGATGCATCCATCATAACATTTTGGTATGGTTGCGCCTTATCAAATCTATCATATTCTTCATTTATATAATTTTCAAATACAGACATAAGTAATTCTTTGTTCCAACTAGCGCTCTCTTGTTCTCTACCAAGACCATAGTTTTTACCAAGTTCTGAATAAGAACTCATTATCCCACTATATGTAGTTGCCATAGAACCACCTGGAATATCCATCTTTTCAAACACTATTACATTCTTACCTTCTTCAGCCAATCTATTTGCTGTAATAAGCCCTGCTGTTCCCGCTCCAACAACTACTACATCATATTTTTCCTCAATAATTTCAGTGCTAAGAGGTACTTGTTCAATTTCTTTTTGGAAAGTAGCTACACTACCTCCTGCATCTTTTATCGCTTGAGTTACGGCAGCTTTTACTGCATTTGAAGATACAGTTGCCCCCGATACAACATCAGCATTTAAGCTTTGACTTTCAACAATTTTCTTCGGCATCCTTGCAGTTGCGTAGTTACCTATCCCCATAGTTTCCTCATGAGATGTTACTTCACAACTTACTATAGCACCATCTTTGAACATTGTTGTAACGTATATATAATCTTCATGTCCCATTGCCTTGGTTAAGTATTTCCCATCTTTAACGACACTTTCTTCATTACTTATTCCTTTAGCTTGATTTAATGCTGAATTTACAGCATCAATAACTGCATTAGATGTTACAGTTGCTCCTGAAACAACTTCGATATCTGCACTATTTTTCTCTATAATAGCTTTTTGTAGCGTTTCTAATGAAGCTCCACCTATTTCTGGAGTTTCACTATCCCCACTAAGAACAACATCAATAATTTTTCCTCCATCAACTGTTACTACAGCCTTTACCTCTCCACCAAATCCATTAGCAGTACCAGTATATTCACCTGCTGTAAATTGTCCTCCAGTC
The DNA here is from genome assembly GCA_017941635.1 of Cellulosilyticum sp. Classification (GTDB taxonomy): domain Bacteria; phylum Bacillota; class Clostridia; order Lachnospirales; family Cellulosilyticaceae; genus Cellulosilyticum. Next base: position 1,061 of record JAGAVZ010000161.1, on the reverse strand, counting down.
TGACTACCGGAATTGTTTGTACATGATACTAAAGATATAACCATACTAGCTGCTAAAATACTAGCAATTAATTTTCTCTTCATATCTTTTCCCCCCTAAGTTAAAACATCATTATTCACACTTTCATAATGTAGTGATTTTCACAATATAAATTCTAATGTCTCAATCAATATGAAGGTCAAGATATTTTTTTAACAATATTTTGCATACTTATTTTATCGGTAATATAAGTTCAACGACATTAACCTTATTGTCATATTTATCTTTACATGTACTAATAAGCCTAGTAAACGGATTTTCTCGCAGCTCATAATTAGTTGTGCTTAAGAATTTATAACATTCACTTTGCATATTATCAATATCAACATTGTTAAAATATTTAAAAAGTTTAACTGCAAATAATCCTTTTTCTATTTCACTGATATCATCGCTTTTAACAGTTATAAACCTATCAAATATTTTCTTTTCTGCTATAACCCCAACAGAATAATTGCTAAATACTCCATCCTTGAAATTAAACATAATTGATGTCGTCGTAAAAAAAAGGTTCTGATACCATTCTGTACTTTCTTCTATCATCTTCTTAGTTAGTATTATTCTTTCTTTCTCTTTAGCAATATTATATCTATAAAAACTATCCATCTGACATACTTTAAAGCTATCTTCTTCATTATTTAACTCATCTAACTTATCTATGTAAAAATCAAGTTGTGCTACTAATTGAAGCTGATATTCTATTTCTTCCATCACTTCTCTTCTTCTTTGTTTATACTGCCAATACACATCTTGCTCATTCTGTCTTTGATAAACTGATGCACTATCCTTCAAAGGAAATCCTGCATTTCTTAACTTCTTAATAGTTCCCAGCTTTTGAAAATCATACTCATCAAAATATCTGTATTTATTTACACCGTCTCTTTTAGGTTCAATAAGTCCTAATTTTTCATAATGATGAATTGTTTGAGGACTTATTCCAAACAATTCTGCTAATTCTCCTACTTTATATAACATAATCCTCCCATAACCCTCATACTATATGTAAGTTTTTATTTGTAAAAAAT
>JAGAVZ010000160.1 GCA_017941635.1 Cellulosilyticum sp. | reverse complement strand
CTGCATGAACTGCTGTACATTGCCACTGACTTGGTGACATTGGTATTCCTAAATATTTAGCCAGACATGTTCGTTCAAAGTTGGCATTATAAGCTGTCTTTAATACTTTTAGTGATGATAAGTCCTTAATAAGCTGTTTAGGTAACTGCTCTCCTCTTGCTAAATCTATAATCTTTACTTCTTCTTTGTCATAAGCATAAGCAAATAGTAGGATAGAAAAATCCGGTGCCTCGCTATAGGCATAAACACCGGATTCTTGCAAATTCACACTACTATAAGTCTCTATATCAATACTAAGAGTCCTCATAGCTCACCTCTTAATCTAGAAAACTTGTATCTTCGTCATCATCAAATGCATCAGCAGTAATACGTGAACCACCTAAAGGCTCACCATCTGCAAGTTTTTGAACACCCAATAAACCACAACCTACACCTTTATTGCCTGGTGCTGCATAAGCATAGAAATTAATTACTACCTTACCATAGCAACCACTATAGACCTCTGATAGATCCATAACTTCCTGCTTATCATAATCAAGAATTAATGGTCTCGTCTTAGCATTGGCATTGATAAAATAGTGACCTGCATACACCTCATCATCTGGTCTTTCTTCATCTCCATCTCGTAGAGGTATACGCAAATTAGCAGGCATTTTACCACCCCATTTATCTTTGACTGCAGCTTTCTTTACTTCTTCAATCGCATCTTTAACATCCTTAAGTGTCTTTTTATCTGACTTTGAAATAAGAATACTCATGCTAAACTTTGGTTCTTGCCCCTCTGCTACTGCTCTTGGCTTATCTAATACGACATAGCTCATTCTGATCTTTCCAGTTGTTACCTGTGTTCCTTTTCTACTCATCCTAATATCCCCCTATTGAATCTATAATCATTTCACATTTTTCATTAAAATAAAGAATTGGCTTCTGAAGACTACGTGCCATTGTGATTTCCTTACTCATGCCTTCAGTAATATTCCTACCAAATACCCATACCTCATCGCATCTTGAAAGTACTTCTAATCCTAAGTAAATACCTGCTTCACGTTCCTCTTTATCATTGTCATCTAGCCACTGAGTAAAAATAGTATGTGGTGCCATAGGGACTGCTTCACTTCTTGCCACGAATCTACAATACCGATGTGCTCTTGCAATATTAGCTTCTACATCTCCTCTATAAGGAGAACAAACAAAAATCATCTTCATTCACTATGCCTCCTTTAAAAGGACTCTTTTATTGCTTTAACTGTGCTTATTTCAGTTCGCTTATCTTCTATAGGTACAAGCACAGGTTTGCCTTGAGGTTTCTCAATTAAATGACCCACTATCTCATTGAATGCTTTTTTACCAATGACTTTTTCCATTGCGGTAATGGTCAATAGATTTTTCTCGTAGATCACGGCTTCTTTATATCCAGCATCTTTTAGTGCTTTAGCTACTACAATGGTATCTGTATATTTTCTTGTACTTCTTCCTTCTACCAATTTCCACCCCTCAAAATGCCTACCATGTTGTGTGGCCTGTTCATACATATAATCTGAGACATCTTTAGCCCAATCTAAGAGCTTACCAATATCTTTTAGCAATATGCCAAGCTCATCATCTGTAAAAGAATCTGGAGATTCGAAGTTATATTTCATAAGCTCAAGCTGTTTTTCTGCCCTTGCCTTGCAAACTGCTTTTGCTTTACAAAATCTACAGTGTTCTCCAGGAGCAAACTCACCTTCGCCATTAAAGGCTAGATCGGCTCTTGGCTTCACATAGTTCTCACCCCATTCAAGTAAATCCTCGATAACAAGCTCTGATGATGAGATATGATCAAGCCTTGGCTGAATAATGGTCATCTTAACCTGCTGAATATCATAGAGCATATCAAAGGCTTCATAAGCACCGAGCGCATAGAGCTTTAATTGTGGATTGTCTTCTGCATCAACACGAACCCCTTGTCCAAATTTCAAATCAATTATGTGTAAGACCCCTTCAGCTATAATGACTACATCACTTGTTCCAAAGCCTTCAGGTACCCATCTCGAAAAGTCCACTCTTTGCTCTAGTTCTATGACTGCATCAGAAGTATGTGCTTTTGCCTCAGCAAAAAACTCCTGTACCTTTCCTACATATGCTTCTACATACTCAACTAAAGACTGATTATGAAAATTCTCATATTCTTTCTCCAAAGCACGTACGAGCTTCTCATATTCTTTTTTCTTGATCTGCCCAAGCGCTAGTCTTAGCTTGATTTCAGCGAGTGCATGAGCATAGGTCCCTTCTTCTGCATAGATACTAGGCTCTTCATTAAACTCCTCTTCAAGCTTTACTGATGGTGGACAGCTAAGCCACCTCTTTGCACCACTTGCACTAAGCTTTGCATGTACATCTGGCATTAGAGTTCACCTACCTTTTTCATAAGCTCTGCATACTTCTCTTTAGGAAGATCTGTTAGCTTTTTTGCACCAAAGGAATTGATAAGCTCTTTAGCCTTAGCTGATTCCAAAGTGGCAAGCTTAGATCTTACTTCTTGTAGTGTGTATTCTGGAGCAGTAAATTCTTCTAATGTCATGGGTTTTTCTTTTGCCTCTACAGGTGCTCCCTGTACGCTATTCATCTGAATAAGCTGTTCTTTGATTCCAGTAAGTGCATCTAGTAATGCTTGATCTACTTTAATTTCAATAACCATAACTCATACTCCCTTTCTTTTTTTAATTCAATGCAAAATCTTTAATAATGCTATTCATGATGCTTAGGTCACTCCCTGAAAGGCAACCACTTAGTCTTCTAAGCAATTCAAGCTGTTCTGGTTTTAAATATTTCTGTTTTGTCCTACTTTCCTTAGGCACTCGTACACCTCCTCCATATCTGCCTCTAATAGTTTCAAGAGGGTAAGAAAGTGATAAATGATTAATATCATTACGTATTGTTCTAGATGTTACTCCAAATTCATCCGCTAAGTTTTGCATAGTTTCTTGCCCTCGAAGATTAAGAATCTGAATAATTCTTATCCGTCTTTCACTTGTCGTAAGACCATCTTCTATCACTTTCTCACCCCCTCTCTTTGCTTTGTAGGACCATCATAAGTGTTAAATAGGAAAAAACCTTTCCTATTTAAAAAAATATTTTTAGAAAATAAAAAACGCCTGACAAAAACACTTTTACGGTGTTTTCATCAGGCGTTGGTAGCTAGGCTTATCGTGCTCCGATTTGCTCTGTATGAATCCTTATATACTCTTCGATATTTATCTCATTAACTTCTCCACATTTAGAACACTTAATAGATATAAGCCCCTTAGAAGTAGGTGATATATCAAATAAGCGTAGTGCATTCTTTTTGCATTTTTCACATCGTACTGTAATTAATTTCATCCTTACAAGCCCCTCTCAATATCAATCTTTTGGTTGACACTTTTTATATTTATATAGCACCTAACAAATAGGTGCTAAAAATCTTCTATAAGTTCAAATCTACTAGGTAAGTCATTCCAATTAAAAAGATTTCTGTTCATTACTGCTACATTTGAAATTCCTAAACCTAATTGTTGAATCCTAATTCGTGCTGATGTCGGTGACACTTCAAATATGCGTGATATGTAACGAATTAAAGCTTCATTAGTAGTAACCAATCCATTTTGTTTTGCCTCATGACATGCTATTTCCATTAAGCTTTTGGGCATTAATAATGCTGCGCTAAAATACTTTGCATGATGCTCAATCCAATCATTTGTTGTTACTAGTCTTCTTCCACTTTGTCCTTCAATATCTTTTGAACGACACGCAATTGCAAGTTCTCTAGGCTCATCAAATAAACTTGACTGCATTTCATTTACTATAAACATATCTTTATGAAAAATCCAATGACCACATTCATGTGCCATAGTAGATCTGTAACGATATTCTGTCGAATCATCTAGCAAAGTATTATCAATAATAATTGTTCCTTCTTCGGCTTCTATGTATTCAGCCAGTTCTAACTCTGGGTTATATACAGGCACCTTTCTAGTATCATTAAACACCATCATTCCCCAAATACAGCCACAATGAGAGAGAAATTTAAAATCTTGTTTCAAATTAAGGTAATATAGTGCAAAATCATCAATATCTATGGCTTGAGGATTAGTTAATAATTTAGGATTATATTGTGTAATTATCTGTTCTACAATGACGTCAATTTCTTTATCCTTAATAATGGGGACTCCATTCCAGTTTCTTTTAAAGCTCGGTTTAATCATTGTAAAAATTACCCCTTTCGGCGTTTTAATTCATCAATTAGTACCTTCCATTCCTCCTCACCTGCATCAGTATCAATTGCTAATCTTAAAGCAGAGCGCACATAATCTCTCTCCATGATATAATCCGGTAAATCTGGTGCTATTGCGGTACCTTTTGTTTTCTTGCTCTGTGCTGCTAAAACATAGAGCCTGTCCTTTTCCTCCTCATTTAAAAACAATATACCAACAAGTTTTTCAAGTTTTTCTGGTGTAAATGCACTTCTTCGATTTTTTTCCACCTCACTATAATATTGTGGCGAAATATCCAATAACTTAGCCATAGCTCTTAATGAATATTTCTTTTCTGTTCTCTTAGCCTCTAAAAATTCACCAAAACTATTAAATTTATTCATTATCATTTATTCATCCTCATATTCTTTACTCTCATTATTATTTTATCTATTCATATTCTTTAATCTTAGTATTTGTTGTTAGGTATATTGTTTTGGTGTCTATTCATGAAATAATTCATATCAACTGTTAGGCATCTAGTTGACATCCTTAGACTATCACTTTCCATATTTTGTGTCAATGGGTATTTTTTAGACTATTTTGTCGATATTTTTTGATGTACTTTTCTGCTTATTTATTGTATTATAGAACAAACGTTCGAGAAGCTTATATTTAGGAGTGATACATATGTCATTTGGTGATAATTTAAAAAGGCTGCGAATGGCCAAAGGCTTATCACAGCAAGAACTTGGTAAAATATTTGGATTATCTGATAGAACAATAGGTCATTATGAAGCAAATAAACGATTTCCTAAAAGTGCACAGCTCCTCATGTCGATGGCTAGATATTTTGAAGTACCAATTGATTATCTTCTAGATTATGAAGTACCTCCTACTCTATCAATAGAAGAATTCTATGATCAAGCTAGAGTCCATTTTAGCCTTGCTACTGAAAAACAACAATTAGCTATGTTTCAAACGCTTACAATGATTTATTATGAAAGTTGGAAAAAGGAAAAGACCGATAACTCATAAGGTTACCGGCTATGTGTAGTACTAAGTTTATTCTGCTTTGGAGCATATTGGTTCTGTTTCTCCTACGTTATAAGCACAATGTACACATCTAAAACTAGACTTTTTTGTACATTCTATAGGATTCTCCAATTGATACTCTATTTGCTTTAATAATCTATTCATCCGTAGTTCTGATCGTATTTCTTGAATCAATCTACTCTCCATGCAAACTCCTTCTTTCTTAGTAGGAGTATTGTCATAAATAGAATAGTTTAATCCTTAGCTAGTCCCAGTTCCCCTTTCAATATATAGAATCTCTTGGGCAGACCAAACTAAAACTGCATTTTAAGCTTGTTACTGATGAGCAGCAGATAACTATGTTTCAAACACTTATAATTTTTTATTATGAAAGTTGGAAAAAAAGAACCGGTAACTCTTAGGGTTACTGGTTAATGTGTAATATTGAGTTTACTCTGATTTAGAATATATTGGTACTATATCACCTATGTTATATTGTAATCTCTAGCTAATTTCTCGAGAATGACCTCAATTTTGATGGAGTAGCTAGAGTTTGTGGCAAATTAATATTCCAGGGTATATTCTACCTTCTTAGAAGATATAATTTATTCAAAACGTATTTACGTCACTTCTCTTAGTATTCCTTATCATTACTAACACTATCATTCTTCACATCAAAAAAAGCTTTTTCTACTTGGGATATTACCCTATAGCCTAATAT
>JAGAVZ010000159.1 GCA_017941635.1 Cellulosilyticum sp. | reverse complement strand
TAAATGGTGCATGACTATTGAAGAAAATCTTAAAAACTTATTCCCAGATTCTTCTGTTGTAGCTATTCCAGCTATTGAAGAACTTGGTAGCTATACAGAAAGACAATCTCCAGTTATCGCTATCACAAGTAAATGTGAAAATCCTGGTGGCGTATTCAAATACTTATTCGAAACTATGGTAGATGGTGGTGAAGGTCAAACATTATTCAGCTATGGTGTTGAAGGCACTCACTGGGAAAAACAAGATGCTGGTTTAGTTCAACTTATGGATCCAGAAACAAAAGATACAACATTTACAACTGTTTTCATCGATCCAGTATTATGTATCTCTGATTGGACAGATAAAGATCCATTAGCTAGCAGAGATGAAAGAATTTCTACTTCTAATGATGTATTCTTACAAAAATCTAAACTTGCTCCAGTTATCGTAAGTAATGACACAATGTCTAACTATGCTGCTACATTAAAAGATATCCGTACAGTAATCGTTTCAGAAGTTGTTACTGGTGATATGACTGTAGAAGAAGGTATGGCTAGCTACCAAGAACAAACAGGTTCTATGGTAGAAGAAATCCTTGCTTCTCTTAATAACTAATTTTAAAAAAAGACATACTAGCTCTTGTTAGTATGTCTTTTTTCTTCTTTATACAATTTTATAACTAGAAATATGCTTATTTAACCTTTATCAATAAGAATTATCTCTTTACATAATTCTTATATTTTTTTATATCCTTCTATGTGTATTTTGTATACATAATATCCTTTTATCTTCTTTTTTGTTTTATATTTCATCATTTTATTACTAAAAATCTTATTTTTTATTCCTTTTTTATGACTTTTTGTTATATTTCTCATCATTTTATAGCAAGATTTAAAGAATTGTATCCAAAATCACCAAAATAGTATCTTGTTTAAATATTACATAATCATCTATAATTTATTTGTACAAAAATCCAAAATGCACAAATGCTTATTTTAAGTATGCATTTAATAGACAAATCTAGTGCAACATGAATACATCTTAGACGGACCAAGGAGGACTTATCGATGAAACTTACTACAAAAAAACTATTCAGCTTAGGTTTAGGTGGTTTACTTGCATTCAGTATGGTTGGGTGTGGAAGCACATCTTCAACAACTGAAGAAACTACTTCTAACGATACAACTACAGGTGAAGTAGTTAAACCTGAAAAAATTTCTATGATGGTTAATGGTACTTTCCTTAAACCTACACAAGATCAAAATTCTCTTGTAGCTAAATACAAAGAACTTACAGGTATTGATCTTGAACTTATAAGCATTGATCACAACTCATACAACGACCAATTAGCTTTAGCTTTTGCATCTGGTGATGTTGCTGACGTTGTTATCCTTAGTGCAGAATATTATTCAGCATACGCTTCTCAAGGCGCTCTTGCTGATATCTCTGAGTACTGGGAAAACTCTGAAACAAAAGCATCTGGTCGTATGAACGAAGAATACATCGATTCTTTATACATCAATGATGGTTTATATGGATTCGCTGCTCAAAGAGGTAATGGATGTGTTACATACTTAAGACAAGACTGGTTAGATAATCTTGGTCTTGCTGTTCCAACTACATACGATGAATATCTTGCTGTTCTTGAAGCGTTCACTACACAAGATCCAGATGGAAATGGCGTAAATGACACATACGGTGTAACAGCTGCTGGTATCATGACAAATGATGCACCATTTACAAACTACTTACCAGAATTCTGGCAAGATGCTTACCCAGATGTATATCAAAAAGAAGATGGTACATGGGTAGATGGCTTTGCTGAACAAGCAACTGCTGATGCTCTTCAAAGATTAAAAGATGCTTATAATACAGGCGTAATCGATATCGAGGTTACAACAAATAAAACATCTTCTTGCCGTGATAAGCTTTACTCTAGCAAAGTTGGTGCTTTCACTTACTGGGCTGGTAAATGGAACATGACTCTTGAAGAAAACATCAAAGCTATTACTCCAGAAGCTAAGCTTGTTGCTCTTCCACCAATCGCAGAATTAGGTCAATACACAGAAAGACAATCTCCAGTAGTTGCAATTACAAGCAAATGTGCAAATCCTGCTGGTGTATTCAAATACTTATTCGAAACTATGGTAGATGGTGCTGAAGGTCAAATGCTCTTCACATATGGTGTTGAAGGTGTTCACTACGAAACAACAGGTGGTACATTCACTCAACTTCCAGACCCTGAGAACACAGCTAACACATTTACATCTGCATACATCGATCCAGTATTATCTATCGCTGATTGGATTGACGCTGATCCACTTGCAGATTCAAGAGATGAAAGAATCGCTACATCAAACGAGTTATTCTCAAACAACTCTAAACTTGCACCAGTTATTACATCAACAGATGCAATGGCTAACTATTCAGCAACATTAAAAGATATCCGTTCAATTATCGTTGCAGAAGTTGTTACTGGTGATATGACTGTAGAAGAAGGTATGGCTAGCTACCATGCTCAAGCCGATTCAATGATTGAAGAAATCCTTGCATCACTTAACTAATACTTATTTGTCTATCAAAATCAAACATAAGGAATAGCCTATCAAGCCTTTGGTGCTATTCCTTATGATTAAATTTATTTTATTTCTTATTACATTATAGAAAGGATGGCCTTATTTTTATGTTAGCAACTAATAAAGGTACTTACAAACCAGCTAAAAAGCCATTAAAAACAAGAATGTATACATACAGATGGTTCTATCTTATGATCGTTCCTGTATTCATCTTTGTATTCTTATTTAACTATTTACCAATGTTAGGTATTCGTTTTGCTTTCTACGAATATACACCATTCAAAGGTCCAAACTTTACAGGCCTTGATAACTTTGCAAAACTTATTTCTAATAATCAGTTCTGGACAGCATTCGGAAATACTTGGATTTTAAGTGTTGGTAAACTTCTTGTAAATAACTTTGCAGCTGTTCTTCTTTCTTTATTAATCAATGAGGTTGCAAATATTCACCTAAAAAAATTCATCCAAACACTTGTTTATTTACCTCACTTCCTTTCATGGGTAGTAGTTGCATCTATTTTCTCTATCATTCTTTCACCACAAAGTGGTTTTGTGAATGAGTTATTCATGAATCTTGGTTTAATCGAAGAACCAGTCTACTTCCTAGCTGATACAAAATCTTGGAGATGGGTATACTTCTTCGTTAACATCTGGAAAGATACTGGATGGGGTACTGTAATCTTCCTTGCAACATTAACAGGTATTAACCCTGAGCTTTATGAAGCAGCACGTATGGATGGTGCTACACGTATCCAACAAATGCGTTTTATTACATTACCTGCTTTAGCAGATACAATCATTATCGTACTTATCCTTAACCTTGCTAAGGTTATGAACTTATTCGAATCTGTACTTGTTATGTACAACCCTAAAGTTTATGGTGTTGCTGACGTACTTCAAACATATGTATATCGTCAAACACTTACTACACAAGTTCCAAACTTTGGTTACTCAACTGCTGTAGGTCTATTCAGATCATTAGTAGGTTGTGTGCTTGTACTTGGATGTAACTGGGCTAGTAAAAAAGCTCGTGGTCGTGGAATCATTTAAGGAGGATTAGAAAAAATGAAAAGCAAAGAATCTATGGCTCCAAAGAAAAAAACTAATATTGATATCTTTACAGTATTAACAGCAATCTTCTTTGTTGTTGTATGTACTATTATCATTATTCCACTTGTAAAAGTATTCGTTGACTCTGTCGATGCTAAAGCTTCATATGGTATGAACTTATGGCCAAACGAATTCAGTCTTAGTGGTTATCAACTTATTCTTTCAACAGTTGCTTTATACAAGCCATTCTTTATCTCTCTTGTTGTAACTGTTGCAGGTACTTGTCTAGGATTACTTTTAAGTACATTAGGTGCTTATGTTTTAATCCAGTTCGAAATGCCTGGTCGTACATTATTTAGTTATATGTTATTATTCACATTAATTTTCCAAGCTGGTATGGTTCCATTATACTTAAATATGAAGTCTCTTGGTCTTACTAACACACTTTGGTCAATTATCTTACCAGGATCAATTAACATCTATAACTTAATTCTTATGAGAAACTTCTTTGAAGGTATTCCTCAAAGTTTATTTGAATCAGCTGAGATTGATGGATGTACTCCAATGGGTATCTTCCTTAAGATTGTACTTCCACTTTCAAAAGCAGCTCTTGCATCTATCGGATTAATGTTCGCAGTTGCTTTCTGGAATGAATATACAAACTTTACAATCTACATCAACAACTCAGATATTCAAAACTTCCAAGTTAAACTTCGTTCTTTAATCTTAGATGACCAAAGTTTAGCAGCTGCTTCATCTGCTGGTATCTTCCAAACAACAGTTAAAAATGCAGCAATCATTGTGGCTATTCTTCCACCACTTATCATGTACCCAATCTGTCAAAAATACTTCGTTACAGGTATTAATGCAGGGGCTGTTAAAGAATAATAGTCAAATCAAATACATAAAAAAGCTGGAACAAATTATCTTGTTCCAGCTTTTTCATTGTATTATAATCCTAGTGATTCTCTATTGCTCTAAAAATAAGTATGTCCTATTTGTACTTTTATATCTTAAATTATGTACTATCTCAAGTCATTTCTTAATTTTTGTATCCTATGCTCTACCTTTTACCCTAAATGTTGTATCTTTTATAGTACTAGATTTCTTAGACTATAATTCCTTATTGTATAGTTATTCTTAAAGAATGTACTCTTTTATAGCTAGACCGCCTTTAATATAGTTATTTAATATATGTTTCCTTATTATAATAGTCAAATATTCAACTAATAACTTAGTTTAACATTTGTTTATCTACAGCTTGGTTAATCTATGATATTGCCTGAAACATAAATTTCTATAATGCAAAAAAGCACCCCTGCAAAGTAATCTTTTACAGAAGTGCTCTTTAATACGTGTCCAAAGGGATTCGAACCCCTGACCCACGGCTTAGAAGGCCGTTGCTCTATCCAGCTGAGCTATGGACACACAAAAAGCGGGTGATGGGAATCGAACCCACGTAGTCAGCTTGGAAGGCTGAAGTTCTACCATTGAACTACACCCGCAAACATGAGCCACCCGGGAATCGAACCCGGGACAACTTGATTAAAAGTCAAGTGCTCTACCGACTGAGCTAGTGACCCATATGCTATTTGCATGTTTTATTATATCGTTGCTTTCGACTTGTATTATGTTACACTATTTAATAGCAAAAAGCAACTGTTTTTTTCATCTTTTTTATTTTTTTGTAGGAATATGTCAGTATAACTACTTAAATACATTCTTCTATTAGCCTATGTTTAAATAAAAAGGGAATAACTTATATCTTAACTTTAGTTATTCCCTTCTTTATTAAATGCTATACTTTATTTACCACAACATTTTTTATACTTCTTACCACTACCACATGGACATGGTGCATTACGCCCAATATCAATTACTTTAATCTTTTGACCTGTTCTGTTATCAAATGTATGTGGACTAAGTTCTTGGCTTGTGTATCCTTTATTAATCCATTTTCTTGTGATGTTTACTACAGGAATAATGTGTTTAAGCATTTCATTGATTTCTGCCATACTGTTAAACTCAATACCAATATTTGCAAGCTCCTCAATCATAAGCTCCATTGTTTTGCCTGTCTTATCACAATCTACTCTAGCAATCATATTAATTGCAATAACTGCTTCTTCTACTTTTTCTTCATCTTTGAAACAGTTCTTTCTAAGATATGTTTTGAACTTTTCAATTTGTAAGCTTGGCTCATAGTAGGCTTCATCATATACTTTTTCTAATAACTCTTTGCTAGGTACAAAGTATTCTTTATCCACTGTTGCTGCTACGAACTCTTTGAAATTATCTTTATCAATTGCATAAATTGTTTCTTCAACAATATATCCATTCATGATTTTACTTTGACAAACAAGTCTCATATCATTTTTTACTAAATCAGATAACTCTTCTTCAGTAACTTCTGGAGCATAATATTTGTTAAATAGTTCAACCGCCCAATCTAATTTAACAACTCCATATAAGTTAAGAATACTGATGATATATTCTCTTACTACACTATTACGTCTGATTTGTGGCATAATTTCTTCCATATTAATTGATTTATATGCCTCTTGAATCATTGGTGCAACACTTAATTTAGATTCATTTTTATTCTCAATGAATTGTACAAGTTCTAATTCCATTAGATTATAGTAATCATCTAATCTTTCATTTTCTTCAACAATTTTATCTTGCTCAAATAATGCTTCAAATCTCTCAATATCTACTTCATCGAGCATTGGTAAAATCTCTGGCATTTTTGCTGGAATAGCTTCTAATAAAGCTTCTACTAATTCAGCTTTTTTGAGTTTGTATGCACCTTTTACTCCATATAGTTTAGCAATTTGTTCTAGTTCCTTTTTTCCATATGCTAGTTCCATATCGTTCTCCTCTTATTTACCTCTAATTTAACAAAGTATTTTTATTTTAACATATTATCCATTTATAATCAAAAAACCCTTATTGGATTTTATTTCCATAACCAATAGAATATCATCCAATAAGAGTTTATTTTTGTATTTATATTCAGCTTCATCTAAATCTACTTGTTATCTATAATATGTATTCACATACTGACCATTCATTTCCTAGCATAATTTTTCCTAGCTATAGGCATTATTAACAATATAATCTACATCTACAATTTTTAATGGTGCTACATTAACCTCTGCTACAATCGAATCAAACATAAAATCAATTACACTTTTTGAGTCATGTGCATAAAGGTTAACAATCTCTTTTGTCATTGTTTCGATTGTTAATGTATATATATCGATATCACCCTTATGATTGTACTCAATATATAACTTGCTTGCTTCATATACTACTCTATCTTTTAATAACAGCATGAAATCACTCCTTTATTATATATATTTTTAACTCTATTTTATCATATCTTAGGTTCTTTATAATTGTTTTATTATCAATTATCTTTTTACATTTTTCCACATATTTTTCTATGGATATCCTAAGTTTATCAACAGATTTATGTTGAATACCTCATATTTTCCACAAGTTACTCACATTTTCACTTAGTTATGCACAATTGTATACACCAAAAACATAATTATTATCACCAAACTGTGCATAACCAAAGTGTCATTATATGATTTATTTCATTAAACTATATTTAACGACTGCAAACTTGATTGCAGTATAGGTAATCTCCTCTGGTAAACGTTCTTTAATCGGCTTTAATAACGTTGCACCACACTCTTCAATCACTTGCATAATCTGTGTTTCTTGCTCTTTTGGTAAGAAGTCTTCATATCTAATTGTCATACCTTCTTCTGCACATTTGACAAGATGATTTTCTACTGTCATTCTTGTCAACTCTCTCTCATCTGCAATTTCATCAATTGTACGCCCTGCTTGATAGAGCTCATAGGTAAGTTTGTGACTATCTCTCGGTGCAGATTTAGCAGGCTGCTTTATGAAGTCACTGCTTTGACTATCCTCTTTACCTACTAATTGCCTCATTCGTTCAACCTCTAGTGGATGACTATCTACATATTCTTTGATAAGTGTTAAGAAACGTTCTCCATACTTCTTAGCTTTAAATTCACCAACACCCGTAATTTGTAAAAATTCTTCTTCTGTCATTGGATATCTTCTAGCCATTTCTTTTAATGTAACATCTGCAAATACCATAACTGGTTGAATACGTTGTGACATAGCTTCATCTTGTCTTGCTTTTCTAAGATATTCATATAATATATGATCTATAGCAATTCTTGATGATACTGTTGATACTTGCTTATCTTCTTTATTAATTACACGCCTAATAGAGATTTTTTCTTCTCCTTTTAGTATTTTATAACTCTCATCTGTAAGCTGTACCACTGGAAACTGAGTACCTACAAGTTGTAGTTTTCCTAAAGCAACTAAAAAGTTAATCAATTCTTTAATGGTATCCTTTGGATACTCCTTCATAATGCCATAAGTGCTTAACTCATTAAAACGCAAACTTCTAATTCTCTGAGTATTAACTCCCTTTAGTACATCAGCTACTTGTGTTGAGCCAAAACGTTCCTGCATTCTTTTTACACAACTCAAAATCTTTTGTGCCTCAATCGTAATATCCGTTTCTTCTACATCATTATTACAGTTTCCACACTTCTGACATCCTTTGCCTAATGGTTGCTCACCAAAATAGTTTAAAATATAGGTTCTGAGGCAACCTTCTGTATTACAGTAATCTACCATACGATTAAGCTTGTCATATTCCACCGTACGACCTGTTCCAGTTCCTTTTTCTATTAAATACCGATTCGTCATAATATCTTGTGTTGCATACAATAAGATACACTCCGCCTCTTCACCATCGCGTCCTGCACGTCCTGCCTCTTGATAATAACTTTCCATATTTTTTGGCATATTATAATGAAGGACAAATCTCACATTTGGTTTATCAATCCCCATTCCAAAAGCATTAGTTGCAATCATTAAGGGTAGCTCATCAAATAAAAAAGCCTCTTGATTTTGACTTCTTTCTTCCTCACTGAGTCCTGCGTGATACTTTGTCGCTAGAATCCCAAGTTGATTCAGCCTTTCGCATACTTCATCTACCGTTTTTCTAGTTGCACAATAAATAATGCCACTTTCTCCTTGATGTTCTTTTAAATATTGCTGAATTTCACTCAATTTATGACGTGGTTTTCTAATCTCAAAGTATAAATTACTTCTGTCAAAACTACTGATATATTCAAATGGCTGAAACAAATCTAAAAGCTTTTTAATGTCTTCCTTAACCTGTGGTGTAGCTGTCGCTGTAAATGCGGTTACTATAGGTCTTTTCGGCATACGTTCAATCATGCCATAAATCTGCTTATAGCTTGGCCTAAAGTCATGTCCCCATTGACTCACGCAATGTGCCTCATCAACAGCTACCATAGATATTGGTACTTCTTCTATTAAACTAATAAAGCTATCTGTCTCCAGTCGTTCTGGTGCTACATAAAGCAATTTATATGCTCCTTCTCTGGCCTGTGAGATAATCTCTCTAAATTCCCTCATTGATAGTGTGCTATTAATGAGCTCTGCTGCAATCCCATATTCCTTTAAAGTGTCCACTTGATCCTTCATCAATGAAATAAGAGGCGAAATAACAATTGTAACACCATCCATTAATAAAGCAGGTACCTGATAACAAATAGATTTCCCACCACCTGTAGGCATAATCCCTAATACATCTCGCCCTGCTAATATCGTATCAATTATTTCTTTTTGTCCCGGTCTAAAACTATCATAACCATAGTACTTCTTTAGTACACTTATTGGATCCATTCCTCTTTCCTCCTACGTCGTTTCGTACTTCTTATTTTAGAATCCTTTTTTTATAATTATAGCCCACTTATAAGGTTCTTCAAACATAGGCTTATTCCATTGAATTCTATTTTCATTTTTACCATATTTATCTTGCCTTTTTATACATTAAAAATTTGACAATACAGCATTAACATAATATGATAGAAGTAATTGAAATGGGAATATATCGCTTATCTAGAGTGGTGGAGGGACTGGCCCAATGAAACCCAGCAACCTGTTATACAAGGTGCTAAATCCTACAGTATTTAATACTGAAAGATGAGTATAAACGGAATTTTATTAAAGCTCGAGTTTATACTCGAGCTTTTTATTGTTTTTATGAACCTTTAGTTGCTTCAGAGGTTACATAGTATAGAACTTCATAATAGCAAAAGCGATAGTCTATAAGATTCTTAGAAAAAAATTCTTTATCGCATAGACTTAGCTTTTCATTACAAAATATAAATAGCGAGACTTCTTATTTAAAATGATTAATTACTAAATAGAAATGGGATAAATATGAGAAAAAAACAATTACTTTCAATTCGCACGATTGTTGCTATTGGTATTGGATCAGCAGTCTTCTTAGTATTAGGTCGTTTTGCTGCCATTCCATCTGGTATTCCAAATACAGAATTCCAAACAGTATATGCTTTCCTTGCACTTATGGCAATCTTATATGGGCCTATAGCTGGTGCTTCTATTGGATTTATCGGACACTGTTTAAAAGATATTACTGCATACGGTTCTCCATGGTTTAGCTGGATTATTGCTTCTAGTATTTTCGGGCTTGTTATTGGACTTTGTAGACGCTCTCTCCGCATAGAAGATGGTTTCTTCGGATTAAAACAACTGCTTATCTTTAATATGACGCAAATCATCGCCAATATCACAGCTTGGTATCTTGTAGCACCTACTTTAGATATCTGGATTTATGCTGAACCAGCTGATAAGGTTTACATCCAGGGTGGCGTATCTTGCATCTTTAACTCCATTACAGTAGGCGTATTAGGCTCTATCTTATTAGCGCACTATGCCAAAACAAAAATTAAAACGGGCAGCTTAAAATTAGAGCCATAGAAAGGATATTTAATGAAACAACCAGTTATTCAATTCACCAACTTTAGTTATCAATATCGTGTGCAAGCTGAACCTACTCTTAAAAACATTAACCTTACAATCTATGAAGGGGAAAAGATTCTGATTGTAGGACCTTCTGGTTCTGGTAAAAGTACACTCGCACACACACTTAACGGCCTTATTCCTTTTAATACAGAAGGAAAAATGTCAGGAAGTTTAACTATCAACGGTAAAGAAACATCTTCTCTTAGCATCTTTGAAATTTCCCAAATGGTAGGGACGGTTCTGCAAGATCCAGATGGGCAATTTATTGGACTTACTGTCGCAGAAGATATTGCTTTCAGCTTAGAAAATAGATGTGTTGCACAAGACACAATGATTCAAAAAGTAGTTGATGTAGCTCAGTTAGTAGAAATCGATAATTACTTAACTATGGCACCACATGCTTTATCTGGTGGTCAAAAGCAACGTACTTCTTTAGCTGGGGTCATGGTGGATGATGTTGACATCCTCTTATTTGATGAGCCACTAGCTAGTCTTGACCCTGCTGCTGGCAAAACAGCAATTGAACTTATTGATTCACTTAGCAAAAATGAGCATAAAACTATTATTATTGTTGAACATAGACTTGAGGATGTACTTCATGCACCTATTGACCGTATTATCGTAATGGATAAAGGCGAAATCTTAGCAGACTGCTCACCTAATGAATTACTTAAAACAAATCTACTAGAAGAAACAGGTATTAGAGAACCACTTTATGTTTCTGCTCTTAAGTTTGCAGGTTGCGACCTTCAAGAAGAACATCAACTTGATGTTTTTCCTCAACTTAATGTAGTGCCTTTTAAAGAAAAACTTGAACTCTTCACAGAGAACATGAAAGAAACTCAAGTAAAAGATGAACGCGAACCAATACTTGAGTTTAACCATTTATCATTCAGTTATGATCCTGCTAAACCTTTACTTAAAGACATTAACTTTAAGGTAAATAAAGGGGACATGATAAGTATTGTAGGTCGTAATGGTGCTGGTAAATCTACTTTATCTAAACTAATCTGTGGTTTCTATAAACCAACTAAAGGAAGTATTACACTTAATGGTAAAGACTTAGTGAATGTTTCGATTAAAGAACGTTCTAATTCAATCGGTATTGTCATGCAAAATCCTAATCAAATGATTTCTAAAGCTATGATTTATGATGAAGTGGCACTTGCACTTCGTATTCAAGGTTTACCTGAAGATGAGATTAAAGAAAAGGTTTATGCCACACTTAAAGTATGTGGCCTTTACCCAATGCGTAATTGGCCAATCTCAGCATTAAGTTATGGTCAGAAAAAGCGTGTAACGATTGCATCCATTTTAGTAACAAACCCAGAGATTCTTATTTTAGATGAACCAACAGCTGGACAAGATTTCAAGCATTATACAGAACTTATGGAATTCCTAAAAGAGTTAAATGAACAAGGTGTAACAATCATTATGATTACTCATGATATGCACCTTATGCTAGAGTACACATCTAGATGTATAGTTATTGCCAATAATCATCTTTTAGAAGACTCTACACCAGTAAAAGTACTATCAAACCCTAAGCTTGTTTCAGCAGCTTCATTAAAAGAAACATCTCTGTACCAGCTTGCAGTAAGAATTGGCTTAAGTGCCCCTGAAGCATTAACAGAGTCATTCATTCATTATGACAGAAGGAGGAGAGAATCATGTCAACCACACTAGGTTACATTAAAGCAGAATCCCCCATTCACCGTTTGACTGGGGCAACTAAATTAATCTGCCTTTTACTATACTTACTTGCAACAATGCTTACTTATGATACAAGAGTATTATTTGGCCTATTAATCTTCAGTTTAGTATGTTTTAAAGTATCTAAAATTCCATTTAAGGATATTGCCTTTGTTGTTTATTTCATCCTTGTATTCTTACTTATTAATAATATAGCCATCTTTATTTTCTCTCCTTATGAGGGTTGTGAGATTTATGGTCGCACCACTGTCTTGTTCCATTTAATTGGACCATACTCAGTAACAGTGGAGCAGCTTTTCTATATGTTTAATGTAACACTCAAGTACTTTGCAGTTATTCCAATTGCATTACTATTTATTGTAGCTACTCAACCAAGTGAATTTGCTGCTTCTTTAAATCGTATTGGCGTAAGCTACCGCTTATCTTACTCAGTAGCTATTGCATTACGCTATATTCCTGATATCCAAAGAGATTACCGTGAAATTAGCTTTGCACAACAAGCAAGAGGCTTAGACTTGTCTAAGAAGGAAAAAGTCTTTAAACGCTTAAAGAATATGAGTAGTATTCTATTACCACTTATCTTTACAAGCTTAGAACGTATCGAAACCATCAGCCGTGCCATGGAACTTCGTAGCTTTGGTAAAGAAAAAAAACGTACTTGGTATAATGCAAAACCAGTTAAAGTGGGTGACTATGTTGCTATTGCTATTATGATCGGATTTGTGGCACTTGCATTCTATATGACAACATTAAATGGTGGTCGTTTCTATAATCCATTTATATAATCAATTTCATCATCAGCTTATTAAGCATTGTCTATACAAGTATTATGTTCATTCATATTAATAACTCATATATTAATGAGATTTACATGTATGTCATTTATGCGTATCGCATTATGTTCATGATATTTATACTATAAATATTAATCATATATAAAAAGCTAGCCGCTTTTAAATCACCTCGTGACTTATTAGCAACTAGCTTTTTATTTTGATTTATTCACATTTGCATTAAATAGTATGTCTATTTATCCACAAATTATTCATGTTTCCACAGAAGTTATGCACTTTTATACCTATCAACGCATTTTTTATCCACTAAGCCTTCTCTTAGTATTCAGAGAATAAATCCACAATCTCTTCTTCTGACATTTGGCTAATGAATGCTTCTCCTTCTTGAAGAACACTTTCTGTTAAGCCAATTTTCTTATCCTGTAATTCCTTAATCTTTTCCTCAATAGAGTTCTTTGTAATCATCTGGAACACTTGAACATTTTTCTTTTGCCCAATTCGATAAGCTCTATCTGTTGCTTGATTTTGGCTCGATAGATTCCACCAAGGATCATAATGAATGACCACATCTGCTCCTGTTAAATTAAGACCTGTTCCACCAGCTTTAAGTGAAATTAAAAAGATTGGGATACTAGAATGATTAAACTCTGATACCATCGCAATCCTTTCTTCTGCTTTTGTTGAACCTGTAAGCATCAGATGGTCTATTCCATCCATACGTAGACGTCTACTGATAATGTCTAGCATAGAAGTGAATTGAGAGAACAATAGAATCTTGTGTCCTGCTTCAATACTATCTTTGATAATCTCCATACATTGCTCTAATTTACCACTGCCCTCTTCATAGTCTTGTAAATATAAAGATGGATGACAACATAACTGTCTTAGTCTTGTAAGAAGTGCAAGCATCTTGATACGACTTCCTCCAGTACCTTTTTCTTTGACTTCCTTGCTAATCTCTTGTCTAGCCAGTGCAAGATGGGCGGTATAGAGTTTTTGCTGTGTTTCTTCCATATTGTTATAAACAACTGTTTCAATTTTATCAGGCAACTCTTTAAGTACATCCTTTTTCAGTCGTCTCATTATAAATGGTGCTAACATCTTCTTCAATCGATTCGTTGATGCTTCATCTTCATTTTTTACAATTGGCATTTCAAAGTTATTCTTAAATCGACTGTAGCTAAATAAATAGCCTGGCATAATAAAGTCAAAAATACTCCATAGCTCAGCCAATGAGTTTTCAATCGGTGTACCTGTTAAAGCAAAGCGTACTTCACTCTCTATCATTTTAAGTGCCTTAGCCCCAATTGTATTAGCATTCTTGATATACTGCGCCTCATCTGCGATACAGTATTTAAAGTGCATCCCACCATAGTTTTCTATATCCCTTTTGAGTAAATCATAAGATGTAACTACTACATCATATTCATGAATTTGCTCATAGAGCATTTTACGCTCATCTATAGTTCCCATAATGATAAGCACCTTGATATGTGGTGCAAATTTATTAAACTCAGCTTGCCAGTTCAGTACTAAAGATGTCGGACATACAACGAGTGAAGGATAATGAGTTTCTTCTTGTTCTTTATCATACTCCTGAGTGAGTAATGTAATGATTTGGAGTGTCTTCCCAAGTCCCATATCATCTGCTAAAATCCCGCCAAAACCATAGTTTGCCATAGTTCTAAGCCATCTATATCCTACCTTTTGATAACTTCTTAAATTTGCCCTGATACTCTTAGGTACTTCAAAATCTGCATCCTCCACATTCTTCACATCACGAATAATCTGTTTGAAATATCGGTCACGATTAACTTCTATATCTTCACTTTGCTTAAGGATTTGGTCTAAATAGAGTGCTCTATATTTTGGGATAGCCACTTCGCCTTGAGCTAAGTCATCTCCATCAATTCCAAGCCCCTCAACGATGTTTACAAGATCTCCCGTAATCCCTTCTCTAAGGTCAAGGAAAGAACCGTCCCTAAGTCTATAATATCTACTTTTATGTCTATATGCTGCTAAGATGGATTGAATCTCATCTGTTGGCATATTAATTTCTTCTAGTGCCACAAAGAGCATGTTGTTTTGTAGCTTGATTCCAAGCGTACCAATAGGCTTTCTTACAATCTTAATGCCTCTTAGACGTTCAGTAATATTCACCTCGCCTAATGCTAACATTTCATTGATTCCTGTATTTAAAAAGTCATAGATCTTATCCTCATCTGATAATAGTAAATGACCATTATGCGTGTGGAAATCATATCTTCTAAGAACTCCATTCAGCTTAAACTCTGTTGGTGTATCTCTTGCAATCTCTTGAAGCTTCTGTGTTTCTTCAGGATTTGTCATTTTATATGGATTAAAAATAATTTCTTTATACTCTAGTTCCACTTCTCCAATGATGCCCCCTGATTGGTCCATATCAAAGAAGCTTCTAACACGTGCTCTCTCTGGCTCAATATTCATTTGAATATCTTCACTAATAATAAGAGGCACATATTCTTTTACCTTCTCCAAGCTAGAAAGCATAAAGCGTTTCATTAGATTTTCATTAAACTCCAGATGCTTATTCCCATTAATACGTTCTGCATCGTACATATGCTCCAATAATGGATATACATGCTTTGCAAACCCTTTAGTTAAGCGGTACAGTCTTGTATCAGTGAGTATATATTTATAACTGGCCGACTCAAAAGATATATATTCCTGCATGGAGCTAGACAATACATAATGGTCTTCCTCTTTTTCTATCTTCAAGTTAAATGACGGATTTCCTTCCAAACACAAAACCTTTACGACATCTCTTTCTCTAACCACATCCAACTCACTATCTTGTACAATCTCAAAAAACTCATCAAAAGCTTTTGCATTGAGTGGTAATGCTTTTCTCTCCGACTTTGGAAACCCTCTAAAGAAACCCATTTGTTTGAGAATATAGGTATATTCCATAGCTTTGTCCATTATAAAACTAACAATAGGTTGCGCCTTTTCATCAAACATATTGATATCATGGATAAACTCTAGGTTCTTCCCATAGCTTGCTGTATAGCCTTGTCTCATGTTATCTGTAAACTCATATAAGTCCTTTACCACATACAGACGTGTTTCTCCTACACTTAAATTCAGCGCAAAACTCCCTCTATCTACCTCAACCAAACGTACTGCTGCCTTAATAGGTGATTCTGGCCCATTCATTTCAATCTCTTGTTCCTTAACCATCTGTTCTTCATAATAAGCTAAGGCATCTTGAGAATATTTTTCGCCCTTAATGCCTCTTTTTACTTGAGGCATCACTTCATAGCAGTACTTCAAAAGTACTGCCACCATATGCTTACATAATCCCTGTTTTTGAAAACTGGCTAAGCAATCGCATTCATGCCAAGCTATCTTTTGATTATATATTTCAATACTGGCTTTATAATCTCCCATCAAGCCAGTAACTTGTGCCATTATTTCTAGACAATCATCTTTTTGTGTTACTTTTACCTTACCAACTTTTTCTTGCTCGTAATAGTCTTCACCTTTATGAAATTCAATAGAACTACTTGCCAGACGTTGTATATCCTCTTTGGTTATATACATTCTGCATACTCCTTTTTATACTAAATAACTTATTCTCTATTGTATCACTTTTATAGCTATCTATCTAACTTCATATACAAAATACTAGATTCTATTTAAAACCTATTATACGAACCCTTATTTTTAGAATTCTCTAATTCATGTAACTCTTGATGAATTAAAATATTCGTTATTAATGGTATAATCACACACCCCATTAATATCGCTGCAGCTACATTAAGATAATATCCCTGTGCACCATCTTCTATATAGCCAAGCACTAAAAAGCTATATAGACCTCTAGTAATATTAACTACTCCTATCACTATAGCTACTCTTCTTACTAATTTATAATCTAAATACATCACATTTAATACAAGTGATATAAATGCAAAAATATACGTTAAAGAATATTTAAGAGTAAACGCTGTATAGAGGTATATAGTAACAAAGCTAAGAAAAATATAATATTTAATTGTATTATGTCCTCCATCCTGAAAATAAAACGTGATTGGTATTCCCAAAGTAATCATGACTATTAAACCAAACAGTACCATCTCCATCCAGCTTCTCTGACCTACAATAGCTTCTGCTACGTACATAGACATAAAGACACAATTAATTAATAAACTAATGATTAAAGCTGTCCAATTAGCTTCTTCTAATTTTCTTTTTCTCACTAATTACCCTCCTAAAAATTCATTCACTCATCTTACAACGTATTTCTCTTTATTATATATTTTTTATCTCCAATATGTATCAGAATGGCAATACCATAATTTTTTTAATTAACAAAAATATTATACCTATTAACAATGTACCTGCTATTTGATTTATGTATGCCATCGATGGATTTTCATAACACCATCCTAATATTAAATACATATATACTATATTTACAATATTCCCCACTAAAGCAAAACAGCATATTGTCTTAATAAACCGATGTTCTAAATACATAGTACCTAGTACAACGCCTATAAATACAAACATATATGTTAATGCCTGTTTGAAAGTAATCATTGTATACAGATAAATAATTGCAAAACTATATAAAGTAGCGTACTTAATTTTTCGATGTGCACTGTCTGCTAAATACAACTTCCAAGCATAAATCGCTGTTCCCAACCAAATCATTATAAATATAATTACAATACTCCAACTTCCTTGCCCTTTAATAGCCTCTACCACATAGATTGTTGTAAATGCAAAGTTGATTAATAAGCTAATGAACAATACTATCCAATTAGCCTCATATACACGATTTTTCCCCACTTTTATCCCCCTAAATATATCTTTTTTTACCCATTTTACATTATATTTCGAGTTAATTCTACAATTTCTGATGATTTTTGTTATTAATTATATTTATTCTTTATTTCAACTAAGTATTCTTTTTCCTCTTACTTATTAAACTAACTATTTAGTTTCTTATCTAGTGTCCAATATTATTCCATTAAACTATATTCTACGTCCTCTATAGATTTAAATAATTCAGGTAATACCTTTTCAAACATAACCCCTTCTTTACTAGGTGTTCCATATCCATATGTTGTCTTTATTGCCACGGAAATAAAGCGTGCTGCACGCCCAATAGCTACAGGCAAACTATCTCCTTGTATTAATGCACCAATTACAACACTTGTAAAAGCATCTCCCGTCCCTGGATAGTGCGCAGCAACCTCTTTATATGGTATTTTCCAGTAAGCTCCTGCTACTTTGTCATAAGCTACATTGACTTTCTTTCCTACTGTATCCTTTATACCTGTAATAATCACAATTTCAGGTCCCATCTCAGAAAGTGCATTTAGAATTTCTTTAATTTCTACATCATTAAAAGCTCTATCCTCGTATTGTCTTTTTAATAAGAACATTGCCTCTGTTAAGTTAGGCGTAATAATATTAGCCCTTGCTACTAAATCTCTCATCTTTTCTTGCATCACTTCATTATATGTGCGATACAGCTTTCCATTATCTCCCATAACAGGATCTACAACTATACGTTCATTTCCTGTTCTTTTAAATTCTTTGAAAAAATCCTTTACTATATCAATCTGCTTTTCATTTCCCAAAAAGCCAGTGTATATATAATCCATTTGTAACTCTAATCGTTTCCACTGATCAATAAACCCTTGCATCCCATCTGTTAAATCAATAAAAGACACTTCTCCAAATCCACCTGTATGCGTACTTAAAACTGCTGTTGGTACTGGACAAACTTGTGCACCCATACAAGATAAAATCGGCATAATAACAGTCATAGAACATCTGCCAAATCCTGATATATCTTGAATTGCTGCTACTCTCGGTACTATATTTTGCACACTTTCACCCACCTTTATCTTGCTCAACCATTTTATACCGTAATACTTCTAAAATTTATCTTGTTATAGATATACTTTTGTTATATCAATATTCCTTCCAGATTATATAAACTCACGAATACGAAAGCTAACGCCTACTTCTTCAGCTATCTTTCTACTTGCTTCAATTTGTTCCTGCGGAATACAATCCACCACTGTAAAAACTACCTTAGGTACATATTTTTTGCACTCGCTTGCAAAATGAATCATTGCATCAAATGAAGGTAATCCAAACTTTGGTCTTGTTACTTTCACATAATCCTCTGCATTAGGTGCATTAAGGCTAATAGAAACAACATCTACTTTCCCCTGTAACAAAGGTTCTATGCCTTTTCCATGAATCAAGTCACCTAGACCATTTGTATTAACTCGTATTGGTAAATCACTTATAGATCGAATATAATCACATACTTGAACTAACGTATCTACTCTCGTTAAAGGCTCTCCATATCCACAAAACACGATTTCTTTGTATTTTCCCAAATCTACTTTTTTAAATGCTGCAACAATCTCCTCATAACTTGGATCATGTTGTAACCATAAGCTATCTGAACCATATGCTCCATCGCCTTCTTCTCGAATGCAAAATGTACATGCACATGGGCATTTATTTGTTAAGTTGACATACAAACCTTCTCCTACTTCATAAAGTATTGTCATCTTCTTTTCCATTGTTATTCATCCTTTAAATCAGTTATTTATCTAAACTTATTGTTATAATTAATGTTTAGTTGTATTCTTGCATAAGCTCCTCTATAAGTCAACTTATGCTCAGAAAACCACTATACTCTTCTTATGTATGTAATGTAACAAATTATTTACTAGCATTCATTAACTGTCTCAAAGTCTGCTTCAGCTGCTCTAATTGCTCTTCATTCGCCTCTAGCTCCTTATAACGTACCATTTCATAGTCCTTTGTCTCACTTTCAATAGAAGGTATTTTCTCTACCGATTCAATATACTTCATAATCTCTCTAGGTGTTTGTGCTATTTGAATTTCCACTCCACAAATTTTCACACCTTGAAGTAATAGTTTATAGCCCTCACGATATTGTTTAGGCTCTGATGAATACTTCAAGTATTTCTTTACCTGTTTCACCCATCTTCTCTTAGTTGTATTTTTTCCTTTTTGAAGTTGTGTGATAGCCATATAACTCATGTCTTCAATTACATCTTCATAATACTCATTTACTATAGCTGTTTTCTCTTTTTCACCAAATAAAAGATTACATACTTTTCCTATAAGCACCTTTAATCTATTCCATTTATTACACAGTATACGTACGATTGCTTTTCGCTTTTTGATACATACATAGGTAGTTATACTTATAACCAAAATCCAAAAAATGATGTCTAACCATTCATTATACTCCGCTGGTGGCAGATTTCCCATTCCCGCCTCATTTGCTGCACCTTCACTAACGACATCATCAGATTTTAATAAAGCTAGTAGAGACACTATAATATATACTATAAAACTTATTATTTTTAGTATTTGCTGCCATGTCCACCATAGTATACCTTCAATATGTTTCCTACAAGGATAAAGAATTAAAATACACCCCATGACAAGTGAAACCCATTTCATATTGTCACTTCTAATATTTCTAAACATAGGTGTATTTTCTTTGGTACTGCTTAATAGCTGTTCTAATTTTTGTTGATTACTTAAAAATATAAAAGTAGCCATAACTAAAAGATACATTAATCCTAAAATGCCATACTTACATAGTCCCATTGCAATGACATAAAAGCAACTAATAATAACAATAAGCTCTATGCTCAAGATGCTTGTATAATGCTGCTCATATGCTTTTATAGACATGAGATACAGTATGATATATACAATACTTGTTGCCAATTTCATTGGCCCATCTGTATGTAAATAACCCCATATCCCATATATAATTAATCCTATTTCTAATATATATAATAAGCCAATAATCATTCTTTCTATCCATAGCTTATTTCTCAGTTTTCTTTCTAACCAAGCATGAATATTTATTTGTATATAGCCTAATATAACTACTCCAATCAAAGCTCCTAACTGTATCCCAAATAAATCTTTATTATATTGCTTGCTATATATGTATGAAAATACAATAAGAAACGGAAATACACCTATTCCTCTTGCTAATAATGCTAGATATTTAAATCGTTGTTTAAGTTTTTGCTCCATTATCGCTCACCAACTTTCTTTAAATAATCTAACAAATAATATATCTCTACATCCTCATACTTCTTGCTATCTTCTTCATAGCTTAGCAAATAAATTTTTATTCTTACTCCTGCTTTTTGTTTTGTCCTTGCAAAAGCTAACATTGGTTCATCTATATAACAAGTCACTATTATAACTTCTGTAGATTCAATCTGACTTTCATGATGCATTAAAAACTTATCAAAATGCTCTGTATAAGTTTCTCCTAAACTAGCCAATAACACAAACAATTCATGTACATGAGCTTGTCCCCACATTTGATTGGTTACTAAACTTTCATCTCTTTCATTAATTGTTCCATTGGCTAAAAGTTTAACAGGTGTACTCTCTAAAATAGTTTTATCTAATTCTCCTGCAGCAATACGGATTGCATATTCCAAGCGTTCATCTCTTACCGGTTCTTTAAGCTGTTCACTATATAGCTGTGTATTCACAATAAGCGTTAAACTCTTCTTAGAAGTTGCTTCATTATTGCGTACCATCAATTCTCCTTGTCTCGCTGTGACTGCCCAATGAATTTTATTCATGCTATCTCCCATTGCATACTCACGTACTCCTGCTATAACAAATGGATCTTCTAATATGTAGCGCTTTACCACTTGTTCTCCCTGAGCCTCATTTATATAGTCTATATATCCACTTACATCAATTGGCCTAGGTAATACAATTAATCTACTATTTAGCTTCAACATATTACTATAGCTATAACAACCAAATAAATCTGTCGCAACAACCATTGTATCCTCTAACTTAAATGCCCCCCTTTGCAGACATTTAACCTTCCATGTTCTTTTCACCTTCTGATGTCCTTTTATAGCAAACAAACTGGCTAGAGAGCGTGTCTTATCATTTACAGTTGAGACATTTTCTGCAAAATCTAAATGATTACTTGTAACAATTTCTGATTTCAAACAGGGTACAACCAGTCTACTAGGATTCATAACTACCTCTACTATCTCTAGTGTTTCTCCCTCCATCACTTCATCTATACTAAAATGGCAATCATAGATAATCTGAGGAAGTATCTTTTTCTTATAGAGTTGTATTTCTATATATATGCCTAATGCAATAAGTATTACAATTGCTATAATCTCCATTTAAATCCCCCTGTATCTCAGCTAGTAATCTGCTCCTATCTTTAATAACACACTAAACTTCCTCTTTTGGTACTTCAACTTGTGAAATAACCTCATCTAAAACAGTTCTTGATACATTCTCTGTATTCACTACACTATAGTGTTTGCATACAATTCTGTGCATAGCTACATCATATACAATCTTCTTAACATCATCTGGTATCACATAGTCACGTCCTTGCATTGCAGCTGTCGCTTGAGCTGCTTTCATCATTGCCAATGAACCTCTAAGACTTAAACCAATCTTAATTTTATCTGACGCTCTAGTACCTCTACTAATATTTACGATATATTCCTTAATGGACTCCCCGACCTTCACTTCTTTTACTACTCTTTGTACTTCTTTAAGTTCATCTTTAGTTATGACTGGCTCTAATAATTCTATTGGACTTTGCGCTCTTTGATTGGTTAGAATACTCATTTCATCTTCTTTATCTGGATATCCCATATTTAATCTCATAAAGAAACGATCTAATTGGGCTTCAGGTAACGGAAATGTTCCCTGAGTTTCTATTGGGTTCTGTGTTGCAATAACTAAAAATGGCTTATCCAATAAATAGGTTATACCATCAATTGAAACCTGTGTTTCTTCCATACATTCCAATAAACTAGATTGTGTCCTAGGTGTAGCTCTATTAATCTCATCTGCTAATAAGATATTGGTAAAAATAGGGCCTTCTCTAAAAATGAAATCGCCTTGTTTTTGATTATAAAAATTAACTCCCATCAAATCTGTAGGCAATAAATCTGGTGTAAATTGAATTCTTTTAAACCCACAGTCTAATGATTTAGCTAGTGCCTTTGCTACTGTTGTCTTCCCTGTCCCAGGCAAATCTTCTAATAAAATATGCCCTTCGCATAATAATGCAACAATAATCTTTTCTATCTGCACTTCCTTGCCCTTTATAACTTTTTGTATATTTTCCTTTAATGCCTCACTAACTTGTTTTACTTTTTCCATTATTTCAAGTCCTCCCGCATTCATTAAACTTTACTATTCTTTATGCGTACTATCTCTTCAACCTTTTTCATTGAATGTCTTGTCCACCATAAAGTAATAATTAACATACTACTGAGTAAAATGATACTTTGACTATATTTCAAGCCACTAATCCATTCATTAATCCAATAGTTTACACCACTCTTTAAGCGAACTGCTATCCCAATACCTATCGCAACACCTATCGAACATTGATATATCAATTGCTTTTTATTTTGATCCAATATATCCTTTCTAAATTCTGGACTACAAAATAAATAATAATATAAGCTCCCACCTATTATATCCACCATAAACATCATTAAGGTGAGAACAATACTTCTGCTATGCCCATATATGTAATAACTTAAATGCACCATTGTAACAGATAAAAATGCACCAACAATCATCATATGATAAGGCATCCTGATTCGTCTCTTAATCGAAATAGGTAGACTATAACTCATAACATACTTATTAGTGTCAAAGTCCAACATATATCCAATTGGCGTTAAAATAAATATAAATATCTCTAGAGTAATGCCTAAATATCTCCCTACTAATAACATAAATAAAATTGTTATAATAATCGTTTGATGACCTGCACGAAGTAATCCCGTCTTAGTAAGAAATTTGTAATCTCTAAAATACTCTCTCACGGCTGCTTACTCCTTTCTAGTCTCTCTGGTAATTTTACCTGACAGAAATATCCCAATATGACTACTCCTAATATTAAAACAATACCCTTTAATCCTCCCATACTACAAACAAACTCCAGACAATTCTTCCCCCTGTCACTAAGAATCATCTTATCTATGTAAAGAGTTAGACTTTCTGTTAATAGCTCCTCTATTCCTACCCAGACAAATGCTAATAGCATATAACTCACTTCTCTAATCCTTGGATCAACATAGTAATACGTACAAATCCCTTTTTCCAAAGATATTAAAATGTAAGTTATGCAAAATCCCAAAATCATAATTCCTAATTGAATTTCACATCTTAAGTTACTATCTAATAATATATTTAATGCAATTGCTACTATCAAAAATATAAACGCTGGAA
The DNA here is from genome assembly GCA_017941635.1 of Cellulosilyticum sp. Taxonomy (GTDB): domain Bacteria; phylum Bacillota; class Clostridia; order Lachnospirales; family Cellulosilyticaceae; genus Cellulosilyticum. The sequence continues at coordinate 4,027 of JAGAVZ010000159.1, read as the reverse complement.
AAAATATTTCTAAACTCCTTATATAATGTGCCATTACAAAATCCTTTTTACTTAAAGGTAAGTGAATCGTTAGTTCTCTTAGATTATTCTTTGTTCCCTTTCGTCTGTCTGTAAAAAAGCTTGTATATATACTTTTCATAATAAGCATCATCATAACCATGCTGAAATAAAATAATTGGTCTGGTAGATTGTCCTGTAACTTCATTGGAAAAATAAGTACTACTATATTAGGCAATAAGTATGCAATTATGGAAATGTATGCAACTATACTTGAAATCTCTGCAATAACTGATGTGGGAGTACTATTTAATACTTTACAAGCTTTTAATAATTTCCTGGCTCTCCTCATCTTTGTCCCCCCAAATCGTATATACTAATAGATTCTCTATAGTTGGTCTTTTGATATATGTATCACTAAAAATCAACTCAGCTGCATTCCTTAGCATTAAGCCTTCAAAAGTAACTTCACCTTTTCTAATCCCAATAAATGCGCCTTCTTTTCCTTCTACAGCTTCACTATCTCCTTGAATTAAGGCATATTTTTCTTCAATCTCATCAATAGATAAGCTTTCAATTACTCTTCCTTTGTGCATAAGCGTAATGTAATCAGCAACCTTATCTAAATCTGATGTTGTATGCGTAGACAATAATACTGCACGTTCACCATTCTCTACAAATTGTCGTATAATATCTAATACTTCTATCCTTGCAACCGGATCTAGCCCTACTGTTGGTTCATCTAATATAAGCAATTTGGGCCTATGTGCAAGTGCTAATGCCAACATTGCTTTAGTTTTCATCCCTTTAGAAAACTCATATATCTTTTGGTTCAATGGTAAGTTCCAACTCTTGCATAGTGCTTCAAATAATACTTGATCCCACGTTGGATAAAATACTTCTATCATCTTTGCATGCTTATTTAAAGTAGAATTCGCAACAAAATAATCTTCTGCTGGCACATACCCTAACTGCTCTTTAATTTGTATTTCATCTGCATCATTCTTTAGCCCTAAAATGCTAATATCTCCCTCATCTTTTTCTACTGCGTTTAAAATAAGTTTTATAGTCGTTGTCTTCCCCGCACCATTCTCACCGATAAAACCCATGATACAACCCTTTTTAATCTCAAAATTAATATCCTTTAAGCAAAAGGATGGAAAATACTTACTCAACCCCTTTATCTTAAGTAATTCGTCCAATCTACTTTCCTCCCACCATACTATATTCTTCAAGAACTAACTGAATAATTTCCTCTTCATTAATGCCGGCCACTTTTAATTCATGTATACTTTCCTTTAATCTCATCAATAACTCAGTTTTCCTATGTTCTATGATTAAATCATAATTTGCTACATTAACAAAAGTTCCTCTTCCTGAAACTGTATTAACTAATCCTTCATACTCTAAATCTGTATATGCTCGCTTAACTGTAATCATACTTACATTAAGCTCCTTAGCCAGTTGCCTAATAGAAGGCAATACTTCTTTATCCTTTAATTGGCCACCATATATATTCGTCTTAATAGCATTCTTAATTTGCATATACATAGGAATACTACTTGTATAATCCAAATTTATTCTCATTAATTTTCATCACCCCAAACATAAAAACATTAATAATATCGTATCTAGTGTATATATTTCATATACACACATTATCATTATTCTGAATTTTTTTCAATATATAGTTTTCTTTTCCGTAAGTACAAAAAAACACCAAGCGTGTGGGGTACTTGGTGTTTTTTATCTATATTATTGAGGGTTAAATAAGAAGTTCTATATGTATATTACTTTTTTCTTGTGTTTTTTGTGTGATGATTTTATAAGGATTTTATGAAGTTCCTTTCATGATTTTAGTATAATTCAACTCTAAATTATATATTATCTTCATACCTATATTCCGTTTTATGATTTATAGATATTCTTTTCCCTGTTAATGAGCATTTACTTCCCTATTTCTAAACATCTTCTCCCTATTAGTAGCTATCCACTGCCTTTTTAGATATTTTCTTTTACCTCATATCACACATATTATATTCATATTCTAATATGAAAAAATAAGGCAAGAAAGATTCATTATCTTTCTTGCCTTATTTACGTTATCAGTAACGCAGAGACTGGGATTCGAACCCAGGGAGGTGTTACCCTCGCCGGTTTTCAAGACCGGTGCCTTAAACCAACTCGACCATCTCTGCAAATGGTGCCCGAGACCGGAATCGAACCGGTACGAGGGGTTAGCTCGCAGGATTTTAAGTCCTGTGCGTCTGCCAGTTCCGCCACTCGGGCAAATAAGTTAAAACTTATTGCTTAATTAGTATATTATGATTTGGGACGTATGTCAATAGTTTTTGATTAAAATTTTAAATTTAAAAATAGCTAGTCTAGCAATAATCTCAGGATAGCGTGTAAATAAAAAAGAACTCCTTCATTTAAGAAAGAGTCCTTTTAATATCTTACTGAGCTGGCAGGATTCGAACCTGCGGATGCCGGAATCAGAATCCGGTGCCTTACCGCTTGGCGACAACTCACTATTCTTTTTATACTTATTATTCTAACTATTTTGTTATTAAAATACAAGCCTATATTTCAAATAATCTTAAATACCTATAACTTTTATACGATATATATTAGGAAACTATTTTTGGAGGATTAATTATGAATGATATAGAATATAAGCTCAAACAGCTTCAGGCTTGTATAGGTGAGAAAAAACTAAAGCAACTTGGATTAATCCCTTGCTCAACATGTAGAGAAATTTTAACTCAAGTTATGCATGTTTCTTTACCTTCTGATTTAGAAAATAAAGCATTCCTCACTTCAGAAGAAATGTCTACCATTAGCCAAACTATCCTAGAGGCAACTAATGGCTTTTTAAAAAATACTTCTCCTACTGATACACAATCTCAGTCTATTTTAGAACTTGAAAATTCTATAGTTTCTAATGATACAATAGATAATGAAGAATTTAGCATACATTCCAATACCAATTCTCCTACATCAAATAAAGAATTGTTATTAGAAGTACCAGAATCATCCTCATATTTAGCAAGTGCCTTTCAAGCTACACCAGAATTAATTAATGATTTAAATAGTTCACCTATTACCAATACACAAGACTTAGTTTCTAAGTTACTCTCTATCTTGAATCAATCTCATCATATTGCTCAAGATAATCTTGGAATTGGATATATTTATACCCCACCAGCTGCTATGCCACTTGATCATGCTTTAAGTTGTTCAGAATGTGGACATATGTATGCCATTATCACTCATCCTACTTTAAAATTAATGCCTTTACCTGTTTATTTATCAGATACTGAATATGAAATGATAAAGGGTGTCTATGTAGATATCTTCCTCTAAAAATATTTACATAAAGCAAAAGATAGCTAAGAGATTATAAATATCCTAGCTATCTTTTACTTCTTTTAGCTCTATGTCATTTTTTTATATTTAATCTATTTTCTATACTACTTTGTTATAAAATACTGTGAGCATTTTATTCTACTGTAGCTTCTATGTAACTAGATATAAAACAAAAAAGCTGTGAAATTAATCACAGCTTTTTTTAAGCAGAGCGGGTGATGGGAATCGAACCCACGTAGTCAGCTTGGAAGGCTGAAGTTCTACCATTGAACTACACCCGCATTCATTTATATTAAACTCTGTTTTAAGAGATTGCTTTTACTTAGTACCGACTAAGTAATACTCTAGTAAAACAATTAGCAAATTGAATTTGGCAGCCACCTACTCTCCCAGTCGGTCTCCCAACAAGTACCCTCGGCCGCTTAGGTCTTAACTTGCGTGTTCGGTATGGGAACGAGTGTGTCCCCTAAGCGCATCGCCACCAAAAAATCTAAGAGTATCTATATATTAACAACATATCGTTGATTAAACGGATAAATTATTATTTGCACTCTCAAAAACAAATACTACATAATGTTTGCTTAACCGTTTGAGTGTCCTGCACTCATGAGTGCTTTTTACTCATTTTTTAGGTCAAACCCTCGAACCGTTAGTATTGGTC
>JAGAVZ010000158.1 GCA_017941635.1 Cellulosilyticum sp. | reverse complement strand
TGTTAGGGTCAAATCCGTAAATTTGTAGCACTTCCAAAAGGGGGCTACATACAATATCTTTTGGAGATACAAAAGGACCTCCAGTGCTGTCTAAATCATATCCAAAGTAATCAAAGGCTTGCCATATGAGCAAGGAACAATGAGTACTTGATGGTATATTCTGGTGTTTTGCACCTAGAATATTATAAGGGAGTCCTTTTAAATAAGCTAGTGCATAATTAGCAATATTATTGTGTTCGTCTAGAGAGAGATCCTTTAGACGAAGGAGCTTAAAGGTGGGGTAGTACTCCCACTTATGGATATTTTGCAAGCAGCTTACTGTTCCAGGATGAATGGCTTCTAGGGTGTATCCGTGGATTTCATCAACAACAAGGCCTAGATGACCATGGCGCCAGCCAAAGGAATGAGTCGCATTGGTTGCAAGAATATAGCCATTATGATAGGGGGCTATCGTAAAAGCTTTAGTTTGTGATTTAGCGGTGGTTTTGCTTTGGTCTTTGACTTTAGGTGAAGATCCTGCTAGTTGACAAAAGGTCGCAGGCGGCATATAAAGATTATAGGTTTCAAGCTCTGCTAGATAGTTCTTTTGAAACAGTAAGATTTTGTTTTCGAAATCAGGAGAACTTCTAAGTTCATCTATGATAGCAGCGCTTAGTCCAGTTTGTTCAAAGAGAAGCGTATAATCATCGCAGTTCAAAGAATCTTTATGAAGAATAGGCTTTAAATCTAATTTTGCTATCTTAGGCGTATAATGTGGTGTACAATAGAGATAGATTGCATTAAGCCCAAATCCTAAAAGCGTTACTATAAAAAAGATATAGACAAATAAGCGGGATTTCAAGGGACACCTCCTCTAAAGTTAAAGTAATAACAAGATATCAATTTATGTGGCTAAATATGTAAAAAGAATATGGTTAAAATCTAATATGACTAAAAGGGGAGTTTTTTATACTAGAGAAAACTAGAAAAAAGCATACAGGAAAACAAAAATAGAGACAAGAAAGTGGGTAGGGATGATGAGTAGAATATTAATAGATGGAGATGCATGTCCAGTTGTGGATTTAACGTTAAAGGTGGCAAGAAAATATGATATAGAGGTCATTATTTTTTGTGACACTGCGCATTTTATAGAACGTGCAGGAGTGGAGGTTATTATGGTATCTAAGGGAAATGATGCCGTAGACTTCAAAATTATTAATGTTATTAAGCCGGGGGATATTTTGGTTACACAAGATTATGGATTGGCTGCTATGGGACTTGCCAAAAAAGCAAGGCCAATTCACCAAAGTGGCTTTATTTATAAGGAAGATAATATTGACCAGCTCCTATTTAGACGTCATGTGGGGAAAGAGGTTAGAAGAAGAGGTGGACATACTAAAGGACCTAAAAAGCGAACAATAGAGCAGGATAAAGCCTTTGCGGAAAGTTTAATAAAATTAATTGAAGAATACTATGTATTAGAATAATGATAAAATGGATCATAAGAATCTATTTAGAATGGAACATATAAGGAAGGACAAAATCATGAAGCAAAAGATGACGGTGCCAAGCTATATGGCAAATTTTAAGTGTATTGCAGGAGCATGTGAAGAAACATGCTGTGCAGGATGGTATATTGCCATAGACGAAGGAACTTACAAAAAGTATAAAAAGGTCAAGCATCCAGAGATGAAAAAGCGATTAGATAAAGAATTAGTTGTCAAAAAAGGCAGTAGTCCAGAATGTGCGGCTAAAATTAAATTAAAAAATAATCGTTGTGCTTTTTTAGCAAAGGATAATTTATGTGATATTTATAAAAATCTGGGTGAACACTATTTAAGTGAAACATGTATGATGTATCCTCGTAATACCAACGTACTAGGAGAGAAAACGGAGCTATCTTTAGCATTATCTTGTCCAGAGGCAGCACGTCAAATTTTGCTTAGCAAAGAGCAAATTGGATTTAATGAAGAAGAAGGTAATCCTTTACCAGTGGTAGGGGCACGTCTAAAATTACAGGCAAATTCACCAAAGCACTTTGAGGACTATGTGCTTAAGATGCGTCAGTTACTCATTGCTATTTGGCAAGAAAGTAGCTATAATATCCAAGATAAATGGCAAGTCTTTGAGCAGGTAATGATGACATTCCATGAGTGTAAGTCACGTCAAGATTTAAAGAAACTTACAAGCTTTTTAAATGAAATGCAAAATGGAGGCTATTTAAAAGTCAATTTAAAAAGCGTAGGGAAAGTGCCACAAAACAAAAAGCAAACAAGTTTATTAGAATCCTATACAACACTTCCAGTAGCCCAAAAATTATATGCCACCTTAAGAGAAATGCGAAATCAAAAGAAATGGCCATCTAGTCGTTATGAAACATGTTATAGCTATATGATAGATGGATTAGGTGAGGCGTTTGATATAAAGCAATATCAAAAAGGTGAGGAGATTTTTGAAGCAGCATTATACGAAAGTTATCCTTATATTTTAGAGAATTACTTTGTAAATTATATCTATGAGAGATTAGTGCCAATTAATCAAAAAACACCAAGGGAAAGCTTAGAAGAAATGTACTTATACTTCGCATTAATCCGATTACATTTAATTGGACAAGCTGCAAACGGGACTCATTTAAGTGAGGAAGATATTGTAACTTTAATTCAAAGTTTTACACGTGTATTTGATCACAATGAACTTTATATACAGCAAATCAAAAAACAACTATCAAGTAAGTAGAAAGGAAGTCCTTATGACAAACTTATATGAAGGCTATAGCGCTGAAGAAATTTTTAATGCTTTAGGTGCAAAACCACTCAATACAAAAAAAAATATCTTAGAATACATTGACCAAGTGCGTAAATTAGCAAAAGACGGTCTTGCAGAAGAACAAGTGAAGGCAGTTTATGAATGGATTGAAGCACAAATCGAAGCGATGGGCAATGAGATCAAAATCAATACAATGGTATATTTAAAAAATGAACTCAGAACAAAGCTTGGTAAATTTGCAGCAGTATCAAAAGGTGAAGAAAATGCTTTTGTACGTTTTTATAAGCAAACTTTTGCCAATCAAGTGAAAACAAAAGAGTACACTTACGCTTTAATGGATTTATCACGATTAAATGAGGCAAGCGTTTTAGAAACCTTAAAAACCATTAATACGTATTGCTTAAGAAATAAATTATCGGCTAAAGAAAAAGAAGATATTATGCCAATGATTAAACGTATTGTGGATACACAAAATTTAAGACTGGTCAATCAAGTGCGTAGTATGGAAGGGATTCGTAAAAACTTCCGTATAAAAATTGTAGAAGTCAATAAACGTTTAGTGATTCAAAATGTATAGAGCGTTTAAAATATAATTCAATACAAGTCAATAGATTTAAGAAGATAGGGACTAAGAGATTTAAATAGGGTCCCTATCTTTTTTATTTTATAATTGATAAAAAAAGAAAAGGCCTATTAGAAGAATAAATGCACTTAATGTCGAATGGTCGCATAAGATATAATAGATTTCTGAAAAAGGGTGGCATTATAAATGCCTTTAGTAGAACAGTATTCAGGACGGCTCTACGGTGATATTACTTTTATTGGAAATGCATTAACATTATCTAGAAGACAAAATAGCTTTTTTCAAACAGGACAGCGCGTTGCTGGAACACTAGATATAGGTGGTGTATTTGTCACTACAGATACGACAAGTCGATGTAACAGTACATTTCCTTTTGGCACAACATGTAACTTGCCTTTAGAAACAATGTATATTCCAAGTAATTCAGAAGCTGTTTTAAACTTGCCAGATAATACAGAGGTTGTTTATGCAGAGCTTATTTGGGGAGGGTCTTATAGATATTCCTCCATTTCCATTGAAGATCAACTAGACAACCCAGTTACTTTTCAAACACCCCTTATGCAAGAACCTATTGAAATAGCACCTATAGAGACTACAAAGGGTCAATATGATATGTATCCTGATTCGAGTGCTGTACTTTATGCCTATGTACGCTCAGCTATTGTAACAGATTATGTAAAAGCAGCTGGAAATGGGAGTTATATTGTAGGAAGGGTACCTGCTGTACTCAGTGCAAATGATGTCAATGAATCTTATGCATTTGCAGGTTCTGGATGGACTTTAGCAGTTGTGTATCGTTATTTGACACAAGCAGATAATGCTTTAAAAAGTATTGTTTTATATGTAGGTGGTGTACCTATTATATCTGAGGTTTCTTTTGCAGAACAAACACTAACTGATTTTGTCACACCTGATACTCAAGAAATTAGGGCAAGATTATTAGTAAGTGCCTTTGAAGGAGATTATTCCCTAGTAGGAGACCAAGTTTTTTTTGCAACAGAAGGCAATGCCAATTTAACAGAGCCCTTATCAGGCCCGAATAATTTAGTAAATAACTTTTTTGCTTCTCAAATTAATGATGATAATGGACTAGTTAATACAACAACTGGAACATTTAGTGATAGAAATCATTTATTAAATGCGTCAGGAACAGGTTATATAGGTACAAGTGCAGCAAGGCAAGGATGGGATATTACCAATATTGCCATCCCACCTAGTCATCTTGATCCATTACAGACAAGTGCAACCCTTAGAGTAGCCACAACAAGTGAGAGTGTATTGTTAAATGCAGCAGCAGTTTCTATAGAAACCAATGAACCTTATTTAGAAATCGTAAAAAGTACCGGTGTGAGTTATGTAGTGCTTGGAGATGAAGTTGTTTATACGTTAAATATAAGAAATACAGGAAGTGCATCGGCAGAAAATGTGGTCATTAGTGACTCTATTCCAGAAGGAATGACGTTTGTTCCAGGAAGTGTTGTTGTAGATGGTGTAGCTATAGCAGATGCATCGATTGTAACAGGTATAGAATTAGGGACGATTGCACCTAGTACAACAGATACGGTAGTACAGTTTAAATTAAGTGTCACTTCAACGACCAATATTCCAAGTTACGCCAATCAAGCAACAGCCAATTATACCTATATACTTGCACCAGAACCTTATACAGTAACGAGTAATATAGTAACTGTTCAACCCATTACTCCAGGCTTATTGGTTGAAAAGTCTGTATCACCAACGGTGGTTACTGTGGGTGATATACTTTACTATACAATAACGGTAACTAACACAGGGGATGTCCTACTAACTAATGTGCAAGTGTCTGATATTAATATTCCAGCTGGATTAGTAGTTGATGAATCAAGTGTCTTAGTAGATGGCAATACTCCTGTAGGCTCTATTGCAAGTGGCATTTTAATTTCACAAATTAACGAAGGAGCAAGTAGCATGATAACATTTAGAGCTTCAATTAATAATATTCTTTTAGCTGCCTTTGAGAACACTGCTACAGGGACGGCACAATATACAGTTAATCCAGATGATGTAAGAGACATCAGTGATACAAGTAACGTTGCTATAACAGATGCAATCGATGTATCAATTGAAAAGACTGTTGACCGTGCACAAGCAGTTAGAGGAGATCAGTTAACTTATACAATTACCATTACCAATAATTCTAGTTTGCCAATTGATAATGTAGTACTTCAAGATATTGTGGATTCGAGAACAAATTATGATGCAACCAATACGATACCTTATGCCACTTTATCAACAGGTTATACAATTGGTACTATTGCAAGTGAAGATAACGCACCGAATAATGTATATACTTTAACCTTTACAGCAACCATTAATCAAGATGTTAGTGGTAATGTTGTGAATACAGCAAATTTAGTAAGCTATACTTATACCGATGTCAATGGAGTCACTTATAATGGCACCCCCCAACAAGCGACAGCATCAACAACTGTTCAAAATCTTAATGTAATCTATACAAAGTCAGCAACGCCAACAAATGCAACAGTTGGTGAAATTATTCAATATACGTTAGTTGTAACCAATAGTTCAACCGTACCAATAGTGGGTGTTTTAGTAAGAGAGCCTGGTGTAGTAGATCAGGGTATAAGTATTTCTAATGTTAGACTAAATGGTGTATTAGTAGATCCACAACCAACACCTGCAACAGGAGTTGCAGTAGGTACCTTAGGGGTAGATGCAGTTGCAACCATTACATTTGATGCAACTGTTTTGGAAACAGCACCAGATACGATTACCAATCAAGGTTTATTAGATTATTCATACTATATTGGCTCAACATTAGTTAATGTTACAGATGTACCGTCAGATATAGTAGAGGTTAATGTGATTAAACCTGGTTTAGAAGTAGAGAAGTATGCATCTAGTACTGTTGTAGTGAACGATGGTACCGAAAAGATTATTGAATATACATTATATGTAAGAAATACAGGAAATGTAGATTTAAACAATGTGGTTATTAATGATGCGTTACCAACAAGAACTACCTATAGACCAAATTCAACTTATATTGGAACAACGGGACCAATTAATCAAAGTCCAGAACCTTCTTTAGGAGGTATTATCGTAGGATCTGTTCCAGTTAATGAGACAGTAATTGTACGTTTTAGTGTTAACGTAAATTTTTAAGTAAAATGTAAAGGAGTACTAGTTTATGGACTGTTCATTGCTCATTAATACTGCTTATGTAACCGCTGAATATCATAAAGACCAAATGCACATAACTTTAGAGGAGAAAAGTAATGATTGCATTGTCAAGATTTGCACTAAAGAACCACCATGTAAACCATGTGTTCCATGCAGGCCATGTATTCCATGTAAACCATGCACTCTATGTAAACCAAGGCCATGTAAACCATGCACTCTATGTAAACCAAGGCCATGTAATCCATGCAAACCATGTGATTTATATAGCTCGCGTCATTTATGTGCACCATTTAAAAAATCAGCTCAAGAAATCATAGATACCTTGGAATTTGAAATGTGTTGTGAGCCGAGTGAAGGATTAGAAACATCATCATGTAACTTATTAAATCAGTCTAGGTCAATTTTGCTTGAAGAGAGTTGTCATATTGTCACATTACCAGGTTTCAAGCATTTAGGGGAAATTTGTCCTGGAAAATGCAAATTAAACTGGTACACTTTACAAGGTAAAGCGTGTTTGGAGATAGAATGTCATTATATAATTCTTTACTATGATGAGTTAGGGCAAAGAAAATCTTATGCCATTTGTGTTAAATACAATGATAGGTATGTAGAAAGACAGAATCTTTGTTATTATAGACTAAAAATAAGCCAGTATGATTGGAAAGCTATAGAAAAAAATAAACTTCAGATTAACATTAAAGGAGTACTTGAAATAGACTAAAATAAAAGTAACGGATATGAGACAAAAAATGAATAGGCCAACTAGGATAGCGTACCTTAAGAATAGAGCACTTATCCTAGTTAGCCTATTTTAATTAGCGATAAAGTTTTTTTATATTTTCTATATTTGCACCTAAATCACATAGAATCAAATCAGCAAGAGTAAGTGCAACCATAGATTCAACAACAACAACAGCTCGAGGAACAATAACAGGATCATGTCGACCTGTAATTTCGATAGTGGTATTTTCTAAATGGGTTGTAATGGTTTGTTGGCTTTGAGCAATAGATGGGGTAGGTTTGAAATGAGCCTTTAAAAGAATATCACTACCATCAGACATACCACCCAAGATACCACCAGAGTGGTTTGTTGTTTTAGTTACTTTGCCTTCTTTTACACAAAAACCATCATTATATTCTGAACCATACATAGATGCAGCTCGGATACCCTCTCCAATTTCAAATGCCTTAACACCACCAATACCCATAATGGCATAGGCTAGAGAAGCGTCTAATTTATTAAAAACAGTTTCTCCAATACCAGGCTTAAGACCAGTTACTATACATTCTACAGTCCCGCCAATAGAATCTTTATCTTCACGAGCTTTTGCAATAAGCTCTAGAGCTTGTTGAGCAACCTTATTATTAGGCATACTAACAGGGTTTTGAGAAATTTCAGATAGGTGTAAATCAGTATCTTCTACCATAACAGACCCTATAGAGCGTGTATAGGCAGTCACTGTAATACCTAACTGTTCTAAAAAAAGTTTTGCAATAGAGCCAGCCGCTACTCTAGCAGCTGTTTCACGTCCAGAAGAGCGGCCACCACCACGATAATCACGAATACCGTATTTTTGATCAAAGGTATAGTCAGCATGAGAAGGGCGGTAAATCTCTTTGATTTTTCCGTAGTCACCAGAGCGTTGATTGGTATTACGAATGAGCAAAGCGATAGGTGTTCCAGTCGTTTTACCCTCAAATACTCCGGATAGAATTTCTACTTCGTCAGCTTCTTTTCTAGTCGTACCAATCTGTCCATTGCCAGGCTTCCTTCTGTTCATATTCTTCATAATATCTTCTAATGTAATAGGTATATTAGAAGGGCAGCCATCTACTACCACACCAAGGGCAGCTCCATGAGATTCCCCAAAGGTAGAGATGCGAAACATTTTTCCAAATATCGAGCCAGACATTATGATGCCCCCTTTACAAATTATCTAAATAAAGATAATTTTATCATATAAAGATGTAAAACATCAACCTAAGTCAGAGTAAACAGTGCTTAAAGTGTTAAAAATAAGGGAAGACTTATTGAAAATGAGTTCATTTTACTGTAAACTATTGAATAGTATGAATGAGAGATAGGAGACATCAGATGTATGAATTACTAAAAGTAGAAGGGCGTGCCAAAAGAGGTCGTTTTCACACACCTCATGGTGTCATTGAAACACCAGTATTCATGAACGTAGCCACAGTTGCAGCGATTAAAGGGGCGTTATCTACAGAAGACTTAGAGAGAATCAGTACACAAGTGGTACTTTCTAATACGTATCATTTACACTTAAGACCAGGAGATAAACTCATTAAAGAATTAGGTGGTCTTCACAAATTTATGAATTGTGACAAACCAATCCTTACAGATTCAGGCGGTTTCCAAGTATTTTCACTTGCATCTATGCGTAAAATCAAAGAAGAAGGGGTATACTTCTCCTCACATATTGATGGTCGTAAGATTTTTATGGGACCAGAAGAAAGTATGCAAATTCAATCTAACTTAGGTTCAACGATTGCGATGGCATTTGATGAATGTCCACCAGCTTTATCAGACCGCAACTACATTATTCCGTCTGTAGAACGTACAACAAGATGGTTAAAACGTTGTATGGTAGAAATGGACCGTTTAAATAGCTTAGAAGATACTGTCAACAGACAACAAATGCTCTTTGGAATCAACCAAGGGGGTATTTTACCAGATGTACGTATTGAACATGCTAAAGTGATTAGAGAATTTGATTTACCAGGTTATGCAGTAGGGGGGCTTGCTGTAGGTGAATCTCACGAAGATATGTACAATGTATTAGAAGAGGTTGTACCATATTTACCTCAAAATAAACCAACTTACCTTATGGGAGTAGGGACACCAGAGAACATCTTAGAAGCAGTAGATCGTGGAATCGACTTCTTCGACTGTGTACTTCCAGCACGTAACGGACGTCATGGACATGTTTATACAAACCAAGGTAAACTCAACTTATTCAATCAAAAACATGAAAAAGATATGAGCCCAATTGCAGAAGATTGTACATGTCCAACATGTCAAAAATACAGCAGAGCTTATATCAGACACTTATTAAAGGCAAAAGAAATGTTAGGTATGCGCTTATGCGTTATGCACAACCTTCATTACTTTAATAACTTAATGACAGAAATTCGAGATGCACTTGATAAGGGCGAATTTGCTACTTACAAAAAAATGCGTCTAGAAGGATACAAAAACAATAAATAATAATTGGAGGAATTGAAATGAACACTGTATTATTAACAGCTGGGGCAGCGACAGGTGGAAGCTTAATTAGCATGCTTGTTATTTATGCTGTAATTATTGGTCTTATGTGGTTCTTCTTAATCAGACCACAAAAGAAACAACAAAAACAAATCGAAGATATGCAAAACAACATCAAAGTTGGAGACTCAGTTCTTCTTAACTCTGGTATGTATGGTAAAGTAATGGATATCATTGGCGATACATTAATCGTTGAATTTGGTTTAAACAAAAGCGTACGTATCCCAGTTTTAAAATCTACAGTTGCTAGAGCAGCAGAACCAAACTTAACAGTTGGTAAAAAAGCTGAGCTTGTTGATGAAAATGGCGTAGAATATGAATACGTTGAAGTAGAAGTTGAAGTTGATGAAAACGGAAACGAAATTGGTGAAGTAAAAAAAAGTAAGTAACTTTTAGCTCAGTAGCCATTAATTCAATAATAACATTAATAAATAAACGGGATTCTTGTTGGAGAATCCCGCTTATTTATATTATAAAATAATGTAGCCTTTGTAGGTCTTAATGTGCTGAAGTAAAAGAAATCAATCAATGGAGTGACATAATTAAGATTACATTTGATACATATAAAATAGTAAATCATAGTATAGGTAAATGAATAATGGTAGAAAAAACCAATAAAAACATAAAATATTCAATTGTAATTCATATTTTGTTAACAAAGTTGGTGTAATATATAAATCAAGCAAGAGATAAAACTTTTGCTTACAAAATCTCCCCATAATATATCTATTTTCCTGTTTATAAAATATGAACGGAACGAGAAGGCAGGCCATACCCCAAGGTCCTGCCTTTTCACATATTTATATTAAGTATTAAGAAAAAGATGTGATTAAAGAACGGTAAAAATGTTTGTTGAATATACATATAAAGCGAGTTATGACTAATCAACTAATCATAATGAGTAAATATAAAAATAAGGGATATAGCAAATGTTAAAGCTATATCCCTTATTTTTATAGTGTTTAGTATATTCGTTTTTATATTGTTTATCTTTATTCGATAGAATTTTATGTTACCATAAGAAAATATATAATGCTAAAGAACCGATTAAGATAAGTGTATTAATTATAATAATAGCAAATTTTCTTTTTTTAAATGCAAGGACAGAAGAAATGATACCAACTGCTGCTAAAGGAGCAATTGTAAGAAATAAAAATTCAATAAATAAAGGGGTAATTAAAATAATAGAAAGAGCAATAAAGCAAATTTCCCAAAATTTAAGTGATTTAAATAAATTTAACATAAGCTGTCTCCTTGTAGTACTGAATGATTTTCCTTAATATAGGATAATTAAGATATAGTATAAAATATATTTAGATTAGAAGTAAAGCGTATAAATATAAATTAATTGTAAAATAAAATTTAATTTGGGAATGTATAAAAAGAGAGTTACAAAATATTTCTAGTGAGAATGGAATCTTTATAGGATATAATGTTAAAATAAAATATTTGGATTCAAAATAGAGTAATAAGAGTTTTTTAAGTGTTTTCAAATAAAACATAAAGGTATGAATATAAAAGAATATTACGTATAAGAACAAGGAGAGAGTATTTTATCACCTTAATTGCTATATAATGGTTTTTATTTATGTTATACTATAAAAGAATAGGCTATTAAATAAGAAATATAAAAGTTACTAGAATGAGACAACCATGGGAGGCAAGATGAAATGATGGAAAGAGATGATATGAAATATTTGCACCTATTAGCAGAAAAGTATCCCTCTATTCAGTCTGTATGTAGGGAGATTATTAATTTAAATGCAATCCTTAACTTACCTAAGGGAACTGAACATTTTATGAGTGATTTACATGGTGAATATGAAGCTTTTTGCCATATTTTAAATAACTGCTCAGGTGTTATTAGAGAAAAAGTAGATCGTTTATTTGAGGATAGCTTGAGTGATACAGAAAGGCAAGAGATTTGTACATTAATTTATTATCCAGAAGAAAAGTTAGAGTTGATTAAAGCGGAGCAACAACTAACAGAACAATGGTATTTTAATATTTTATCAAAGCTTATTAAAATTGCTAAGCTACTTGCATCTAAATATACAAGGTCTAAGGTAAGAAAGGCAATGCCAAAAGATTTTGCCTATATTATTGATGAATTATTACATGTGCAAACACAAAGTCACAATAATCAATTTAGATATCATATGGAGATTTTCCATACCATTATTCGAACAGAGTGTGCAGAAGAATTTATTATTGCCCTAGCAGGTTTAATTAAAAGATTAGCAGTAGATCATTTACACATTTTAGGGGATATTTTTGATAGAGGATCATGTCCTGACAAGATTATTGATTTATTAATGGATCATCATTCACTAGACATTGAGTGGGGAAATCATGATATTCTTTGGATGGGGGCAGCAGCAGGAAATAAAGCATGTATTGCTCATGTGATTCGTAATAACATTAAGTATGATAATATGAGTGTTTTAGAAAATGGTTATGGCATTAGTTTAAGAAAACTTGTGTTGTACGGTAAAAAAACATATCAAAATATTAATCCAATGGAAGCTGCACTTAAAGCTATTACAGTTATCATGTTTAAAGTTGAAGGAGAAATCATTGATAGACATCCAGAATATGCAATGAGCCACAGAAAGCTGCTTCATCATATGGATTTAGAAAAAGGAACAGTCATGATAGATGGAAAAGAATACCCATTAAATGATACAGATTTTCCAACTATTGATCCAAAAGATCCATATCGATTATCACCAGAAGAAACAGAGATTATTGAACGTTTAAAGGTGGAATTTGTTAGAGGAAAACGCCTAAGATCACATATGGAATTTCTTTATGAAAAAGGTAGCATGTACAAATGTTATAATGAAAACTTATTATTACATGGTTGCGTACCTTTAGATGAGGAAGGAAACTTTGAAGAGATTACAATAGGGGGTAAAACCTTTAAAGGTAAACAATATCTAGATTATACTGAGAAAATTGCAAGACGTGCATTCTTTGGTAATCATAATCAAGATGATGTAGATTTCATGTGGTACTTATGGTGTGGTGAAAAGTCACCTTTATTTGGACGTGTTATTAAGACTTTTGAAAGAACTTATGTATCTGACCCAGAAGCTTGGAAAGAAGCAGAAAATAATTATTTTAAACTGTACTATAATGAAGAAATTTGTAATAAGATTTTAGATGAATTTGGTATTCACTCGCCATCTGCACATATTATTAATGGTCATACACCAGTTAAAACAAGTCGTGGGGAACAACCAATTAGAGCAAATGGTAAACTGATTGTAATCGATGGTGGCTTATGTAGAGAATATCATAAGACAACAGGTATAGCAGGTTACACTCTGATTTATAATTCACTAGGACTTCGAATCAAGGCACATCAACCTTTTGAAAGTGTACAAACAGCCTTAACAGAAAATAAAGATATTGAGTCAAGTTCAGAGATTGTAGAAACAGAAAGAAAGCGTGTTATGGTTAAAGATACAGATAATGGAAAACGTATCAGTAATGACATTCATGATTTAGAAAGACTTTTAAAAGCTTATCGTGAAGGTGAAATTGAAATGAAACTTATAAGAGCAAATGCTTAAGAGGTATATATAAAAAATGAGTTAGTGATTCTCACTAACTCATTTTTTAGGCTTAAAAGCTTATAACATATTACGGATTAAATCTTCAAAGGTATCACGTTTTCTAATTTGTTTGACACTGCCATCAGAGCAGATAAGAATTTCAGCTGGTCTAAAACGTTGGTTGTAGCAAGATGCCATGCTATAGCCATATGCACCTGCATCCATCATAGCAATCAAATCACCACGACTAGTAGAGGCTGGCAACATACGATCTTTGGCTAAGATGTCGCCACTTTCACAGATGTTTCCAACTACTGTAAGCGGTGCAAGTGTGGCATCTTTATTTTCTTTTGAATAGATTTCAATGTCATGATGTGAATCATACATAATTGGTCTTTGAAGTGTATTGAAACCAATATCACAACCAAGGTAGTTGTGGTCTGCATTGGTTTTAGTAGCAGTTACTTGACCAAGTAATAAGCAAGATTCGCAAGGAATATAGCGACCAGGTTCAATTTGGAATTGAATATTTTTGCCATATTCCTCTGCAAAAGCTTCAAGAACAGGATTGAGAGCCTCACCAAGTGCGTTGATATCTAGTCGATTTTCTCCATCTTGTTTGTGATAAGGAATACCAAAACCACCACCAAGATCGATAAACTCTAAATCATCAAATTGTCTAGCGATATCTAAGATAGAAGAAAGACTTTCGATGTAAGGCGCAGCATCCATAAATAAAGAACCAATATGCTGATTGATACCGACTAATGTAAGGTTGTAGCTTTCAAGAATACGTTTGACTTCAGGGATATATTCAGGGTTAACACCAAATTTGGTTTTTTTGCCCCCTGTGACTACTTTTTCATGGTGGCCTGCGCCTACACCAGGATTGAAACGGATTGCAACTTTTCCACCTGGGTTAAGTTCTCCATAAAGTTCTAATTGGTCTAGAGAATCAATGCTTGTGGTGATTCCACGATCGATAGCATATTGCATATCCTCTGGTGTAACATTATTTGGAATAAAGAAGAGTTCTTCTGGTTTGAATCCGCTTTCAAGTGCAAGATAAATTTCACCAGGACTCATGACATCAGCATGTAAACCTTCTTCGTGAACAATTTTTAGAAGATGAATGTTGGTATTAGCTTTGATAGAATAATGAGGGACAAAATTAGAATAGGTTACAAGATTTTTCATTTCTTTGCAACGTGCTCTTAAAATATCTTCATTATAAATATAAAGTGGACTACCATATTGTTTAATTAAATCAAAAACATCATTTCCTTTAAAAAAGTTTGTTTCCTGTGTAAAAGTACCATGTAAAGTATTCATATAGATCCTCCCTTAATGTTTTTTGAGTGCAATCATATCTAATTCAGTCACAAAAGATTCTCGCATCAAGCGAACTAATGACTCGTTTCTAGAAAAAAGGCATTGTGCATGGTCGGATTCCAAATCACCTGTGATAACAGATTGTGTATCAATAATCAGATGCAGACCTTGTGGGTCTTTTTGGCGATTATGAATCGTAATTTTCTCATCTAGTACGAGATTGGTTTTGCAAATAATCGTAATGCGACGATCAGGACAGATGGATAATAGTTCATCCTTAAGTAAATCAAGACATGATGAAGAACATAGGAGGTAAAGGTGTGACTTACAAAGTAAGATACTATTTTTGATTTTATTTAGCACATTATCATAGCCACGAATGGTGACATATGGCTCGCTTGTTTCCAGAGGTGTAGGATATAATTGTTCAATTTCAGATAGTGTTTGTGTCATTTCCCTTTTAGTTGAAAGTAAAAGCTCTTCTTTAGGAAGGGCAATATATTTCGTGGTTTCGCCCTCCGAAACTTGACATTTTCCTTTTTCTTGTAGGCTATATAAAGCAGCATAAATATTAGAGCGTGATACGCCGGTTAGTTTAGCAACTTCATAGCCAGATAAGGCGCCATGTTTGCAAAGTGTGATAAAAACAGTGGCTTCAATAGGGGTAAACCCTAACTTGTGTAATGTATTATTAAAATTCATCCAATCATCCTTAGTAGTGTTATTTAGTACTACTATAAAATAAACTTAATAATAAGTCAATGAATTTTGATAATTAGATTTAATACATTATTGTATTAATAAATGAATGAGAATGTAACGGGGGAAATGAGAAAATACATAATTTTAGAAAATAGTTGCTATTATGAAAGTTAGGCCGAAACTATGAAAATATAGGTATAATGTGGTAATATGTGATAGAGTAAGGGGCTTAAAATGTTTTAATACATAATAAGCATGGAGACAGAAATGAATATAAGATTAAATATAAAAAATAAACTTATCTCATATTTTGGCATGGTACTCATCATCAGTCTGTTTATAAATACATTGGTGTCCAACGAATTATACCGTTTGACGATTGAGAAAGAAACAATGGCGCACTTAAGTAGGCTAACAGAAGAAATTGTAGATAAGATGAACCTTGTATTGGATGAGAAGAAAAAACAATTAGAGGCCATTGCAGTAATACCAGAAATAATAGATGAGCAGGTAGATATTAACAAGAAAAAAGAAGTTCTTGAGTATCTATATAACTTTTTTGAGTTTGAGGATATTATATTTGTAGATCAAATAGGAAATACATATAGTGTCAATGAAAGTATGCAAGATATAACAGACGAAGTTTTAAATCAGATACTAAAAGAGACAATAAGTGTAGTCCCTCTAGGAACATCGAAGATAAATGTATTTAGTATTAATATACCTATAATAAAAGATCAGCAAGAAGTAGTAGGTGTGCTTATAGGGATAAGTCAATTAGAAAAGATTGTTAATCAGTTTGTGAAGTTTGCAAATATGGATGGATATATGCTTTTAGAAACTACAGGAAAAGTCATTGCACACTCTAATCAGGATGCTTTGGCATACCAGATGCCAATGGAAAGTATGCAATACTATAGTGAGTTTAGTGAAATCTATGAAGTGTATAAAGAAATGATAGCAGGTAATCGCGATGTGATAAAATGTAAGGAACCAGAGACGGGGAAAAGCAATTATTTAAGTTATGCACCTATAAAAACAGGATGGTCAATAGCTATCATAAAAGAAAGACAAACGGTATTGAGTATATTGGGGGCGATTGATGCAAAAATAATACTATTAATCATGGTACTCATTATATTAAGTATGGTATTTATTCATCAAGTATTGAAACGATTTACTAAGAATCTCAACAAACTTTTAGAGTGTTTAAATAAGATTGCCTGTGGAGAAGTTGACACACCAATTCCTAAAGAATTATTAGAGTTAACAGATGAGGTTGGAGATACAGCTAGGGCAGTTCAGAATATGCAAGTAGGCATAGATGAAATGTTAGGAACAATCAAAGAGTGTACAAACTATATGAATGAACAGATGGAAGATTTAACAGAAGAGGTTATCAATAGTTTGAAAGAAGCATTAGAAGTAAATGGATTTGATATGTTTGATGAAGAGTGTAAAAAAGATATTATTACAATGATACACACATTAAGCAGAATGGATGAAATGATGCCTACAGTTAAATTTTTCAACATAAGAAACAGAGTTAAATAAAACGATAAAAAACAGCTTAAGAATAGATCTTAGGCTGTTTTTTATATGATAGACTAGCTTTTAGAAGAGTGTGTTATAATAAAGAATAGATTAGATAAAAAGAAAGGATAATAGGGGTTTATGGACTTATTTGAATATATGGGAAACCAAAGGAGTAAAGAAGAATCTCCACTTGCCTCTCGTATGAGACCAACAAAGCTTAGTGAAATTGTGGGACAACAACATATTTTAGGTGAGGACAAGCTGTTATATCGTGCCATTAAGGCAGACAAGTTACAATCACTTATTTTTTATGGGCCACCAGGAACGGGAAAAACAACAATAGCCAAAGTGATTGCCAACACTACAAAAGCAAATTTTATTACATTAAATGCAACCACATCAGGGAAAGCAGAGATTGTAAAAGCTGTAGATGAAGCAAAGGTACAGCTTGGCATGACAGGGAAGAAGACCATTATTTTTATTGATGAGATTCATCGTTTCAATAAAGCACAACAAGATGCACTCTTGCCTTATACAGAGGATGGTACGTTGGTTTTAATTGGTGCAACCACAGAGAATCCTTATTTTGAAGTAAACCGTGCGCTCATTTCAAGGTCTCTTGTTTTTGAACTTAGACCTCTTTCTAATGAGGATATCAAAAGTATTATTCGAGAATCTGTCTATAATAAACAAAGAGGCTTAGGTGCATATCATGCAGAAATAGAGGAGGAAGCACTAGAGTACTTGGCAATGCGTACTTGCGGTGATGCTAGAAATGCACTAAATGCTATAGAATTAGCTGTTATGACTTCTTCTAAAAGTGAAGATGGTATCATTCATATTACAGTTGAAGTTTTAGAAGAATGTATGCAAAAGAAGGCGCTTGTTTATGATAAAAAAGGAGATAACCACTATGATGTAATTTCTGCCTTTATCAAAAGTATGAGGGGGAGTGACCCGGATGCAGCAGTTCATTATTTGGCTAGGATGATTGCAGCAGGAGAAGATCCTAAGTTTATTGCTAGGCGTATTGTCATTTGTGCCAGTGAAGATGTGGGAAATGCAGACCCTCAAGCCTTAGTAGTAGCGACTAATGCCATGCTTGCTGTGGAACGAATTGGAATGCCAGAAGGACGCATTATTTTAAGCCAAGCAGTAGTATATGTTGCTACTGCACCCAAAAGCAACGCCAGTTATAATGCCATTAATAAAGCCTTAGCAGATGTGGAGCATAAGGAGATTGGGACTGTGCCTAGTCACTTAAGGGATTCGCATTACAGTGGAGCAAAGGAATTAGCGCATGGCGTAGGTTATCTATATGCTCATGATTATCCAAACCATTATGTGAAACAGCAATACTTGCCAGATGCCTTAGAGGGAGAAGTTTATTATAAGCCAACTGAGGAAGGGTATGAAGTAAAAATTGGCGAACATATGCAGTTTTTAAAAAGAGAAGGTTATAATCCAAAAATAGATGAGTAATTAAAGAAATGAATTAGTAGTGAGAGCATAAAAAAAGGCAACTCCTAACGAGTGCCTATAAATGCTTTGATATCTTTGAGTGTAAAAGAACCAATAAGAATTAAGCATAAAATATACATGAGTCCAAGTGTGATTAAGGATAATGCTGTGCTTAGAATCATACCAAAGTGAGCAATTAAAAAATAGCGATTAAAACTTATGGCAATAAAAGAAGAAACCATGGCAGCAATAGTAGGTTTTAGGATCCAATGATTTAGATCAATTTTCAAATCCACAAAGTTGAGAACATAGGTAAGAAGCATGCAGCATACAAATCCAGACTGGACAAGCATAGCAAAGACAAATCCGATGATGCCCTTTCTAGGAACGAGGAATAGAATCGTTGCAATGCACAATAGTGAAGCAATAATATTGGTTTTAAAGGTTTGTTTTTGCATACCGAGTCCATTCATGGTACCCGTTAAGATATTTTGTAAATATAAAAATGGACAGATGATAGCAAGCCATTTTAAAATGATACCCACATCTTCCATATGGTAGCAGGTTAGTGCAATTTCCTTAGGAAAAGAGAGGAAAAGAGCAGTAGCGCCAACCCCAATTAAGGCAGAAAATTGAATGGCACGTCCGATGGTATTTTGCAAGGTTGTTTTATTTTTCATGGCAACAGCCTCAGAAATAGCAGGTACAAGAGCAGTAGCCAAGGAAGAAGTCACCATAGAAGGAAACATGAGAAGTGGCAAGGCCATCCCACTAAATTTACCATAGAGAGCAAGTGCCTCATGAGAACTTAGCCCAAACTTTTCTAGGTTAATCGGAATTAAGATGTTTTCAAAAGAAGATAATCCTGAAGTTAAAAAGCGATTAGCTGTAATAGGAATAGAAAGTGCTAGGAGTTGATTAAAGGTTTCGGAGCGTTTGAGTGAAATAGGGCCTAAATACATTTTTCTCTTTTTTAATTGATAAGCAATAAAGGACATGATAAAAGAAAAAACTTCACCCGCACACATACCGATGACACCAAGTGCACATATATATTTGGTGCCCATAGGAACAAGAAGGCCTGCAAGAAGATAAATAGCTGTCATACGTGCAACTTGTTCTACTATTTGAGCCAGAGCGGTAACAGACATTTGTTGATGTCCTTGAAAATAGCCTCTTAGACAACAAGCTGTAGACATGAAGGGGACACAAAAGGCAAGAATTCTCAGTGAAAGTTCAGTAACAGGTTCATGAATATAATATTTGGCAATCCAAGGGGCAAAAATAAAAAGTAAGATAGAAAGTACAAAGCTTAGTGGCAGTGAAATAAGTAGTGAAACATTGAGAATATGTACGGCATTACCTTCTTCGCCTTTGGAAACTTCAGCAGCAATCATCTTGGCAATAGATAAGGCAATACCTGCTGAGGAAGCTGCCCATAAGAGCATATAGATAGGAAAGAGGAGTTGATAAAGCCCCATTCCTTCTGCTCCCATTACATTGGACTGGTAAATACGAAAACCAAATCCAAGTAGGCGCGTAATGAGACTCGCACCTGTCAAAACAAGGGTGCCAGCAATTAATGATTTTTTGCTCATAAAAAGCTCCTTTCATCACCAGTATAAATAGGAAGTATATTAAATGATAACTAGTACAATTTATGAGACAAGTCGGTGAAATATGTGAGGAAACTGTAAGAAAGAGATTGTTAACTTTACATTGAGTAAAAAAGTTAAATTATATATAATAGTATAGGGGAATTTTAAGTGGAGGTGAGTTACTGATGGAAATGCAGCAACAAAAAGATTGGAAACGCATGTTGCTACCTTATACACAAGCGGTAGAAGAACTGAAAGTTAAATTTAAAAGTATACGAAAAGAATTTATTGCCCTGGACGAATATTCACCAATTGAGTTTGTCACAGGACGTGTAAAAAAGATATCTAGTATCTTAGAGAAAGCAGAGAAGAAAAGTATTCCGCTTGATGAGATTGAAGAAAAGATTGAAGACATTGCGGGAATCCGTATTATGTGTCAATTCGTAGAAGATATTTATAGAGTGATTGATATCATTAGAGCAAGAGATCGCAAAGATTTAGTCGTTGTAGAAGAACGTGATTATATTACAAATATGAAAATCAGTGGCTACAGAAGTTACCACATAATTATCAAATATCCTGTACAAACTGGTCATGGAGAAAAGTGGATTTTTGCGGAGATTCAAATTAGAACGTTAGCAATGAATTTTTGGGCAACCATAGAACATTCATTGCGTTATAAATATAAACAAAATATGCCTAAACATATTCAAGAAAGACTCAATAAGGCTGCTGAGGCAGCGTTCTTATTAGATCAAGAAATGGCAGAAATTCGTGAAGAAGTACTAAAGTGTCAAGAATCCTTCCAAGAAGAATCAAATCTAATTGCAGACATTTTTACTTCTATACAATCACTTAATACAACCAAAACGAAGAAAGATATGAATGAAATTTATGAGATTTTTTGGGCTTTATGGGAAGAGGGAGATATGGTTAAGCTCAAGGAGTTTAGTAAAACACTTACAGGAAAATAGTTATTACCGATAGGGGGGCCGAGGAGATTGCCAATTAGAGTACCAAACACACTACCTGCAATAGAAATTCTACAAAAAGAAGATATATTTGTAATGGATGAAACAAGGGCGATTACCCAAGATATTAGGGAATTAAAAATTGCGATTGTTAATTTAATGCCTATTAAACAAGAGACAGAGGTGCAGCTTTTAAGATTACTAAGTAATACACCACTGCAAATGGATATTACCCTTGTGAGACCTTTGTCTCATGAATCGAAGAATACATCTACAACATATTTAGAGACGTTTTATAAGACGTTTAGCGAGATAGAACATCAGAATTTTGATGGTATGATTATTACAGGTGCGCCAGTAGAGCAGATACCATTTGAAGAAGTGAATTATTGGAATGAACTAACCGAGATTATGGCATGGAGTAAAAAACATGTAACCTCCACTTTCCATATTTGTTGGGGAGCCCAAGCAGGGCTATATTA
This sequence comes from Cellulosilyticum sp., assembly GCA_017941635.1. Lineage (GTDB taxonomy): Bacteria > Bacillota > Clostridia > Lachnospirales > Cellulosilyticaceae > Cellulosilyticum. Next base: position 2,460 of record JAGAVZ010000158.1, on the reverse strand, counting down.
TCACTATGGTATACCAAAGTATAATCTATCAGAAAAGATGTTTGGGATATTTGAACATACCAAAGCACAAAATGAAAAATTATTGCAAGGATTAGATGATTGTGTGAATATACCACATTCAAGACATAGTACAGTAAGAAGAGAAGACATCGCAGAATGTGATGCACTCAAGCTCTTACTCTATTCAGAAGAATCAGGGGTGGGTTTGGTAATTTCAGAAGATGGTAAACAAATCTTTATGACAGGCCATGGGGAGTATGACCCTCTTACATTAGACCAAGAATACAAAAGAGATTTAGCCAAAGGCTTACCAATTCAAATGCCAAAGCATTATTATCAAAATGATAATGTAGAAGATGGCGTTGTGGTACGCTGGCGTTCACATATGTATGCTATTTTCTCTAACTGGCTCAATTATTACGTTTATCAGCGAACCCCATACAACTTAGATGAAATACCCGAAAAGGCTTGATTTTAAAGGATTTCAGCGATTAGTAAATAAATTGTAAAATACCATAAAATATCGTAAAATTACATGTTTTATCACCGAATTGGGGTATGATTGGAGTACAGCAATATATAAAATAGGGTACAAAAAAATAAGTAAAAATTAATTAAATATCTACACATAGAAAAATGAGATAGTCGAATGAACTGACCCAAATAAGTTAGACCTAAAATCTAACTTATTTGGGTCAGTTTTTTTATGCCAAAATATAGATTTGAGTTTAAATTAAATATCAGGAAATAGCATTACAAGTTGGAATAAATAATTCTGCTTTAATATATTCTCAGAAGATTACTACGGATACTAGTGTATTTGAATATTATGAGATAGATGAAAGGAAGGCAGGATGTACATAGAGTATTGAAGGACGAACACTATATTTTAAATGCAATAAGAAAGTATTTTTGTAAAAAATCATAGGAAAATTAACATGAGTCTTTTTAAAGCAATGTCTTTATGTTTGTAAATTGTGTATGATAGAGCATATCATCTTTATGAGATTAGCATATAGAGAGCAGCGGAGGAAAGACTTAATGAAAATAAAAAAATCAATATGGATTGCGAGTATAATCATTTTATTAAGTTTATTTGGTGGACTATACTACTATACTCAAGGACAAAGCTTGGAGTATAGTAAGCTGATGAATCAGATTGAGAAAAGAACCTATCACCAAGTAGAGATAGAACAAGTATTATATGAGTCTGTAATGGAAAGAATTGAGCATAAATTAAATCAAGGGGAAGAGATTCTTCCGATTGAACAATTTTTCCTAGGATATGATGCATATTATAGTGGGGATCATCAAAAAGCTTATGATTACTATATGCCGATTAGTAGGATTGGCATTCCAAATAACGATAATCTAGCGAATGTCTTGATGAATGCACAGCTCAATAAAATATGTGCAGCAACAGGTAAGGGTGAAGAGGGGATTGAACTTACCTATTATTGGTTTGATTATTATGAAGAAAATGTTATGGAAAGACATATTGAAATTATACATACATTAATTGGTCAGTTATTAAATGCGGAAAACGGTGCCAATGTAGCGATTGATTTATGTGAAAGGGTGATTGCCCATAAGGCCAGTGAATCTTATCCATTACTTTCTTTTATGAAACAGTTTTTGCAAAGTTTGTATGCAGATAAAGGGGATTATGGACGTGCTCTAGAAATTGGTATGGAAGAATTGGCAAAGGCAGAAATAGAAGGCAATCATGAAATTATTGCATCTCAAAGATATGGGGTAGGGAGTATTTATGGCCAGATGCATAATCATGAATATGCCAAGGATTGGTTTGCACAATGTTTTAAAATACCAGTAGATGGGTCTGATAAGATTGCATACTTCAAAGTAATGAGTGCTATTAATTATATTTCCTGTGCAGTTATGCTAGAAGAATTCGAAGGAATTGAGGAAGCGACAAGGGTTTATAAAGAGAATTTAAAATTTATAGAGGAACGCTACATAGCATCATCTGAGGCAAATTTTGCGCTAGTATTAGCAAATTATTATACTACAGTAGGTGATTTATCAGCGGCAGTAGAAAAATTAGAGTTTGCCGCACATACACAAGATATAGAAAATTCAGGTGAAGCATATAGAATGGATTTCTTAAGTATAGCTGGACCTTGTTATATGGCACTAGGAGAATATGAGAAGGCTATACAAGCTTTAGAGGAGGTCGTTCATAAAGACTATGTTATGAAGGCAGAAGCAGCAGCACAAATGCTCATTGATTATTATATCCAAATTGGGGATACAACCAATATTAAGAAATATACAGATAAATTACAAGAATTAAAGAGTAAGGTTCAAAAAGGAATCAATACATCTTATGCAGATTATGCAGCACATAAATATCAGTATGAAGTAAAACTGAGAGAAATGAATAAGAAAGAAATTAGAAGTTATGTTGTATTCTTGTGTAGTATTATGTTGGCAATAAGT
>JAGAVZ010000013.1 GCA_017941635.1 Cellulosilyticum sp. | reverse complement strand
TATTACAACGAAAAACGAATTAAAGAGAAACTAGGCTGGTTAAGTCCAGTAGAATATAGACTCAATACCTTATCTGCACAAAAACAGCAAGGCAGTCTAAACTACCTTGCTTAAAAAGTCTAACTTTTTGGGGTCACATCATTTCCAAGGTCTTTTATATTAGTGTAACTATAGAAATTATTTATTAAATTAATCTATAAAATGTACGACTTCTTCTAATGGCAAGCGTGCTGGTTTATCTGCCGTTCCTTCTACAGGGACACCCATAGCAATCATAGATAGCATTTCATATTCTTCGGAAACTGTTCCAATTAAAGATTCAATTTCTGATTTTGCATGTGCAGGTCCTGTCATATAACATGTCCCATAACCTAAATGGGTTGCGGCTAACATAAAGTTTTCTACCGCTGCTCCCACAGCTTGGGCTGCTGACTGAGTCGCTTTGATTTGATCTATAATCTCATCTTTTATATCTTGTGTTGCTAAAATTCTCTCTTCTATCATAGCATATGGTTTTGCATACACCACTACTAATACAGGTGCACCTTTAAATAAGGTATAATAACGCATAAGCTTACTAAATTTTTCTTTTAGTCTTTCATCTTTTGCACATTCTGTAATTTTTTGGTGACGTTCCTCTACAATCTTAGCAATTTGACAAATCAAATCCTTGTTTTGAATCACAACAAATTTCCAGTTTTGCTGATGCTTTGGTGATGGTGCTTGACAAGCTGCCTCCAAACAAGTTACAATATCTTCTCTTTTTACAGGCTGGTCTGTAAATTTTCTAATACTTTTTCTTTGGTAAATACTCTCGATAATATTCATTCGCTTCCTCCCACAATTGATTTTATAAATCTATGTTTTGATTCTACTTTCAAACTCAGTATAACGAATCTTTTCTTCTAAAGTAAATATCCTCTATTATAAAACATTTCCCTACAATAAACATATTTACTCCCATTAAGCCACTAAATGTATCCAACGACTAGAAAGTATACAGCTTTATGTCATATTGACTTATACAGGTTAAATTAAAACCACTTCTTTTTCTTAAAGTAATATAAACAAAAAATGCTACTAATCACTGTAAGAATAATAACATAATAATACCCATACTTCCATGAAAGCTCTGGCATTGTTGTAAAATTCATACCATACCAACCTACAATTAATGTAAGTGGCAAAAAGATACTTGTAATCAATGTAAAGTACTTCATGATTCGATTTTGTTGAATATCAATTTGAGCATCGTATGCTTCTCTTACATGTGTTGTATAATCATCAATTTGTTCAATCAAATGGCTTAATCGATTAATCCGATTATTTAATATCTTAAAGTAACGAATATCTGTTTCATTACATATTGCTTGATTATTACTCATTAAATCTTCTATAACATCTGCTAATGGATCATAATGATTTTTAAAAAAAGTAATTTGCCTACGTACTTTAATAATCTCCTCTACAAAGCAGCGGGCCACTTCATTTAATATATCTTCTTCTAACTCAGATGTTTTCTTGGCCAATTGCTCTAAATATCTACGATCTTTGGCTATAATGCAGTCAATCATTCTGTAAAAAATATATCCTAAACTATAAGACATCTCTTGATCAGCCTGTAGATTAACAATTAATTTTTGAAGCCACTCATACTCTTCTTCTACTATAATGAGTAAATAATTTTTGCTAATCATAAAATGAATTACTTGAGACATAAACTGTTCATGGTGCCATGTGATACGCTCCACACTTCCTAAATCATATTTGGCGTAAGCTTCTAACTTAGCAACTTCTTCTGTCTCTAACCATTCCTTTAGCATAACAGCATTAATCGAAAAATATCCTTTAATCTTTTTGAACTCTTCTTTGGTTAAAACAAAAAAATAAGGTGCTGTTTCCTGCTCTTCACTCTTCAAATAACAGATTTCTTGCATCACCTTTTGTGTGGATAGTTTGTTGATTCTTTGTTTCTGGGATATTTCAAAACACTGCATCTTGCCACCTCTAACTTGCTTATTAAAGGTATTGTCTCCGCATCATAACTTTACTATTCTATCTTCTATCCCATCTAATAACCTAATCTTAATATCTTCTATAAAGTAAATACACCACACCTTGTATTTCTGATATGAGTACAATTATAAATATTCAATGCAATCATAAATGATAAAAGAGGTATATTTATACCCCTTTTATCATTTATAGTTTAACTATTTAGTGTGCAATTACTTCTACACCTGTTTCAGTAATTAAAATAGTTTTTTCCCATTGTGCTGATAATGAGCCATCTTCTGTATAAACAGTCCATCCATCCTCATCATCAATATATACTTCATAATCTCCTGCATTAATCATTGGTTCAACTGTTAAAGTCATACCTGGTACTAAAAGCATCCCATCTCCTTCTTCACCAACATGTGGTACAAAAGGCTCTTCGTGGAACTGTTTCCCAATTCCATGTCCTCCTAAGTCAATAACAACTGAAACGCCATTTTTCTTAGCATGTTCGTAGACAGCCGCCCCAATATCTCCTAAGAATCCCCATGGTTTAATTGCTGCAATACCTACTTCCATACATTCTTTGGCTACACGTACTAATCTTTCTGCTTCTTCACTTACATCTCCAATCATAAACATTCTTGAAGCATCTGCAAAATACCCATCTACAATTGTGGTTACATCGACATTGACAATGTCTCCTTCTTTAATAATGGTATCTTCTGATGGAATACCATGACATACCACATTATTAATAGAAACGCAAACACTTTTTGGATAGCCTTCATAATTTAATGGTGCTGGAATACCTCCATGAGATACTGTATATTCGTGTACAAGTGTATTAATCTCTTCTGTATTCATGCCCGCACAAATTTTCTCACCTACTAAATCCAGTACTGCATTATTAATTTTAGCTGCTTTTTTCATCCCTTCAATATCAGCTGGTGTTTTAATAATATTTTTAGGTGGTACTTCATATCCTTTTAATTCATAGGCTTTTATTTTTTCATCAAATGCTAGATGACACTTCTTATATTTTTTACCGTTTCCACACCAACATGGTGCATTTCGATCTATTGTCATAATGATTTTCCTCCCAAAGCTATTCAAGTTACTTTTCTATTATATACCTATTCAAAAATAATTACACGAATTATAATAATAAAGTGACCGTTTGCGGTCTTGTTATTTTAACTTTAAGGAGTACTTACATGATTAAATTATTTACACATAATGACTTAGACGGTTTGGCTTGCGCCCTTCTTGCCTGGCTTGCATATGGCAAGGATGCTGTAGACTTTGAAACTTGTCGTTACGAAGATATTAACGAAAAACTAAGCCTATACTTAGATGAAAAACAATATGAAAACTATGATTACTGCTATGTAACAGATATTTCAATGAAAGATGAAGTAGCTGAAGGTATTAACGCTCATTTTGAAGACCCATCTAAATATATTGCACTTCATGACCATCACATTAGTGCCCTCTCTCTCAATCAGTATCCATGGTGTCATGTGATTGTAGAAGATGAAGCAGGTATTAAATGTAGTGGTACTACGCTGTTTTATAAGGCTTTACTTCAATTAGATGTGCCTCGTAAAAACTTACTTGAAATGCCTATTGTTAAAAGCTTTGTAGAAAAAGTACGCCGTTATGATACTTGGGATTGGCAACCACTAGATGATATTGAATCTAAACAGCTTAATGATCTCTTCTTTATTCTTGGCAAAGAACGTTTCTTAGACTATTGGTTAGAGCGCCTTGAAAATGTTACAGAAGACGCCACTTCTACTCAAGCATTCGGTTTTGATGATACCCAAAAATTAATCCTTGAATTACGTCAAAATGAAATTGACCAATATATTGAATCTCGCAATGAAGAAATCATTGAAAAAGAAATTGCTGGTTATAAAGCAGGTATTGTCTTTGCTAATCGTTTCCAAAGCGAACTTGGTAATCAGCTTGCTTTATTACATCCTGAGTTAGACTTCATTGCTATGATTAACGTAGGTGGTGGGGTGTCTTGCCGAACTGCCAAAGAAGATGTCAACCTTGCTGAAATTGCTGCTTTATTTGGTGGTGGTGGTCATGCCAAAGCTGCCGGTTTACCTGTTCAAGATGAAATTCGTGAAATGGTAATTAACCAAATCTTTCATTTAAATGAAAACTAGGGGGGTATAATGACACAGTTTTTAATCAAAACCTTTATTAAAGACTATGACAATGTAAAAGACTTCAAAGTACGAGAATCGTATGGCTTACTGGGCGGACTAGTAGGTATTATTGCTAATTTATTACTTTGTACTACCAAAATAGCTATAGGCCTTTTGGGTGGTAGTATTGCTATCTTAGCTGACGGACTCAATAATCTTTCTGATGCGGGTTCTTCTATTGTCAGTTTAATTGGTTTTAAACTATCCAGTAAACCAGCTGATGAAGATCATCCTTATGGCCATGCACGTATAGAGTACTTATCAGGTCTTATCGTTTCTTTTATCATTTTGTTACTAGGCATCGAGCTTATTAGATCTTCCTTTGACAAAATTTTGCATCCTGAATCATTAAACTTTAGTTGGCTTATGGTAGCTGCTCTTGTTCTATCTATTCTTATTAAAGTTTGGCTCTACCTCTTTAATCGAAATCTCGGTAAACGAATTGATTCAACTACGATGATTGCTACTGCTACCGATAGCTTAAATGATGTAATTGCTACTACTGCTGTTCTCATTGCCTTATTTATTGCTAAATTCACTGGATTTAACTTAGATGGCTATATGGGTGTTATTGTAGGACTATTTATTTTTTATTCAGGTTTTAATCTGATTAAAGAAACAACTAATCCACTTTTGGGAGAAGCACCTTCTACTGAACTTGTAGAAACCATTCAAGTTAAACTCCTTAGCTATCCTAATATTTGTGGTTATCATGATTTAGTATTGCATAGCTATGGGCCAAATCGTTATTTTGCATCTGTTCATGCCGAAGTACCTTCAGATGCTCATTTACTTGAATGTCATGATATCATTGATATGATTGAAAAAGATTTTTCTAGAGAACTCGGTATTAATTTGGTGATTCATCTGGACCCTATTATAACGGATGATGCACTAAGTAATAACCTTAAACAACAAGTTGAGAAGATTGTACATGACATTGACCTCAACTTATCTATCCACGATTTTCGTATCGTTTCAGGACAAACGCACACCAACTTAATCTTTGATGTACTTGTTCCTACGAGTTTTAAAATAAAACCTACTTTACTTGCACAAATGATTAGTGAGGAGATTAAAAAAATGGATGAAACCTATTATGCGATTATCACGATTGATACCAATTATATTTCTACTTCATATCACTCTCATAAATAATAAATAAAAAGCTCTTTAAGCTCTATAAAAGTAACCATACTAAAAAGCGTTGTAGTTCAATACTACAACGCTTTTTAGTATGGTTATCGTCAATTTGATAGATTTACAGTTAAAAACTGATAATTTTTTATTCATTATTTCAGCATGAAATTTATAATATGTTAACAATCATATGATATTTTTAAACATGTCATATTAGTTATTATATGGTAGTGTAAAGTAATCTATGAAAAATTAAAATCAAAGATTAGTTACACTAAACCTAAAAATGGTAGGTGATTTATAAGAGAAAAAGCTATTTTGGGGCGTGAGAAATAACCCATTTAAAGGGCATTTTTTGAAGAGGT
>JAGAVZ010000157.1 GCA_017941635.1 Cellulosilyticum sp. | reverse complement strand
AGCAGAGTGCAACACAATTACTGGTGCTTACACATTTATCAAGGTACTTAATACATTCTTCCCACATATAAACGATATGCTTATAGATGGGAAAATGAAGGAATCTTGTAGGCAAGTATGTATGGCGAGAGATGCAACAAGAAAAATACTTGGACTTTGCATAGCATTAGACGGATTAGTTATTTAAAATTGACTTTTGAAAGGTGGCAGAATGAGTAAATACAGTAAGCTAGGCAGAGTCGCTAAATGTGGCTCTGCTGATTCTAAATACATGAGCAAGGCAAATACACTAGACGAGGACATAGAAGCTAAGAGAAACGAACATGAAGTATTTAAGAGCCTAGTTAGACACTTAGTTATTAGTGAGCCAGCTAAGATGGATTTACGATTTAAAGACCTGTTAGATGTAGCTAGAGAGTTGAAGCAAGAATTTAATCTTTAAAAAATAAGAATTTGAAAGGGTGAGATTAAGTATGAAAGTAAAACAAAAAATTGTAGAACGTGCATCAAGAACAATAGATAAAGGAACAATGGGATTCCATGACTATGAAGAAATCAAAGAGGAATATGTTACATTCATTGACCGAGTGACGGCAATTATGAATGACCTTAATGCAACTATTGTAGCTTATCCCAACAAGGATATTGCAATAATTCAGTATGAAGAATAACAAATCCAAAATTGAAAGGGGTGACGTCGCTGTGAAAAAAAGAGATTACTGGAGAACACATTGTAAAAGGAATTATGGGTGTTATGGTGATAAAGGAACGTGCTTGTTTGGGAAGGTCGCTAGATTACATTAGTTTATTCTTACTTGGGTAAATAAAAATGTCCACAGTATTATAATAAGCCAATCAGAGAAATAATTGACATCGTAGGTGAGGATTTAAAAATTAAATACGAAGATGGCTCATTTTTTACACATGAGACTGTAATATCCCATGACCAAACCGATTACGGGTTTTGGATAGAGACAACTAACAAGAATTGGAGATTTGACTGGATATAAGCACAAAGTAATTCTAGAGCCGTTGACTATCAATGGACGGATTTTCAGAAATGCCATTAAAATGAAGATTTTAACATATAGAAAGGATGATTGTTGTGGAAGAAGATTTTAAAATTTTTGGGTTTGATGAAAACCTAAAGTATAACAAAAAAACAAAAGAATTTCTTTTAGCACCGAGATTTACTCCAAGTCAAAAAGTATATATAGTACTAAAAAAGAAGTTTGGTAGAGTTGAAATAATAAAAGATAAAATAAGCTATATATCGTTTACCAACTTCATTAATTATTCAACTTATCATGCGAAATTAAGTTTTAATGATTGTGATAAAAACGTATTTGATAATAAAGAAGATGCTTATGAATATGCAGAAATATTGATGAAAAGAAAGAATATTAAGTTTTATGATTTAGTTTATTAAAATGGAAAATTGTGAGGTGAGAGCGAAATGCAAGAGTATGATAATGAAACAATAGAAAAAGCTAAACAGTGGTTTGGTGATGGTGAAGTAGATGTTAATACGATGATTGAAACAGGTGTAATAACACTAGAAAGAATTATGAAGATGTACGAAAAAGAAGTATTAAGTTAATAAAATCAGAGATTGGATAGGTGAGAAGATGAATATACAAAATTACAAAGTGATTTATAGAGAAAGAGTTTATAACTGTATTAGTTTTACACCAGTATTCAAAGATGGTAAAGAGCAACCTACCTTTTTAGAAGTTTGGATTTTAGATGAAGATGGAACAATGAAAGTTATTAATGATGAAACCTGGTGTTTCCAGTTTGTATCAAAGGTAAATAAAATATAAGTTTCAAGGTTACAAAATAAGAATTTGTTGAGGTGATGATATGAAAGTATTAGTTGCCTGTGAAGAAAGTCAAGCGGTAACTATAGAGCTGCGTAAATTAGGACATGAAGCATATAGCTGCGATATACTCGAATGTAGTGGTGGTTATCCTGAATGGCACATTAAAGGTGATGTTTTACCTTTGTTAGATTTGAAATGGGATATGATTATAGGTTTTCCACCTTGCACATATCTTACTAATGCAGCTGCTTGTCGTTTATATCCTAAAAAAGGTGTTTTAGATGTTGAACGTTATAAAAAGGGTTTAGCTGCTAAAGAATTTTTCTTAAAGCTGCTTAATGCTGATTGTTCTCGTATAGCAATAGAAAATCCTATATCTAGTAAGATTTATGAACTTCCTAAACATACACAAGAGATACAGCCTTATTATTTTGGTCATCCTTATACTAAAAGAACCAGGCTTTGGCTTAAAGGTTTGCCTAAGCTGCAACCGACTAATATTGTTGAACCTATAGGAACTTATGTACCAAGCTGCACAAGTAGAAAATTAGATGTATGTAAGGGAGCTGCTAAACGTGGTAATGATGCACGTAATAGAAGTAAGACTTTTAAAGGTATTGCTGAAGCTATGGCAATACAATTTACTAAATAAAATCCAAAATTGAAAGAGGTGAGGTTATGGGAGTAAGTAAATTAGAAGTAGCCATCAATAAAGTAGAGAAATATTCTAGTGGACCAGATTTTGCACATATCGAATGGAATAAGCTATTGGCTGGAGTCGGCAACATGGCTTATATTGATGCACTTAATGGAAAATTATACAGAAAAAATAGTAAGGGTGAAATAGTAAAGGTAGTAGTAAAAGGTAGGTAATTTAAAATCAGAGTTTGTTAAAGGAGGAATTTGAGTGGCAAAGGAAGTAAGTATTAAAGGCTATCAATGTGAGAAATGTGGCAAAGCTTATGCGTTTGAGAATCAGGCTGATGATTGTTGTAAAGAGTATTTTTGCAGGGAGTGTGGAGTTAAACTTGATAAATACCATACATTGTGTGAAAGGTGTAAAGAAAAAGTTGCCTATGAAAAAGCTAAAAAAATGACGTATGAAGAATACGTAAAAGAATATGGTGATAACATGGTGGTCTTTGGTGATGACTACTATTCAGAGATAGAAGATGTGTTAGACTATTGCGTACAAAATGAAATTGAACCACCTAAATATGTATGGGGAACTTCAAAACAAACAGTTAAATTAGATGCTGATACCATAGAAGAAAATGCATTAAGTGATGTATTTGAAGATGCTAAGTTTAGTTATAAAGGGATGGAAGAATTAAGAACATTTCTTGATGAATGGAATAAAAAGCATAGGATTGATTATTATATCGAAGAACCAATAGTTGTGTATGTTCCAGAAGATATGTTAAAAGATTTAGATAAACAAATATAAGTTTGGAGTGGTATAAAGATGAATGAAGTATTAGTCAGGGCCATTGAAGTATTTGGAGAAGATATTCAACATGATATTGCAGTAGAAGAAATGGCTGAACTTACAAAGGAAATTATCAAATGGAAAAGGAATAAGCTAAATGGTAATGAGTTGGCATCAGAAATTGCAGATGTTGAAATTATGTTAGAACAGCTTAAAATAATGCATGATAATCATAAGCAAGTAGAAATATGGAAGAAAATGAAACTTGAAAGACTTGTAACAAGAATTGAGTGCAGAAAAAATGAATTACCATACTAAATAAAATCTGATTTTGGGAGCGTGAGAAGATGTTTGAAAGAGAAACACCACCAGGAAACAATCCGCCAGTTGAAACAAAGGCTGCAATTCCGAAAATAAAAATGCAAACAGTTATGAGGACAAGACCATTAGATAGAGGTTACAACTATGAATATAATGCATTTAAAAGACTTGATGAAAAACTGAAAGATGGTTGGATAGTTGTAATGTGTAATAAAGTTGGCGAAGAATTAGAATACATACTTGAGAAATAAAATCATAGGTGCTGGATTAGGCTGGCACCTTCTACATAGGAGGAAATTAGAATGGCAGGTTTAGGAGATTTAACGATTAAAACAAGTGAATATCGAACATGTTTAGTGAATGGAGAAAAAGCATTGTTTCATAGGTGGTCACAGAATGCAGATATAGAATACAGTCAAACATTTGCAATAGTTGAACTTACTGATGGGAATGTAAGAGAAGTTAAACCAGAAAGTATAAAGTTTATTGATGGAAAGATTGAGGAATATTGCTTTGGTGAACCTAATGGACCATTAGTTTATCCACCAGGTACAGAGCTTTAACATAACAAATTCGACATTGTTGGTAGCAATAAATCTTAATAGTAACATCTTGGGGACGTTAACTATAACTAGTTAGGAGATTTAAAATGAGTAGAATATTTATTTATATTTACTTATAATTATTCATTTAAATAGCTACTAAAATGCTGTAAAAATGGCTCAAAAATAGAACAGGTTTTTTAACAACAAAACTGCCAGTTTTATAACAGCAAAAGTAACAGCAAAGCAGTGTGAAAAGTAACAGCCTTTATACTATGACTATCAAATAGTTTTAAGCTACTACATAACAGCAGAATGACAGCAAAGTAACAGAAGTTATAACAACAAAGTAACAGCAAAACTACACCAAGTTGAACAGAAAGTTGACACAAACAAGAATGTAAAGAATAAATAATAAAATAATATGTGCATTTCATGCACGCTTTTTATAAAATTTGTGAGGTGACTTATATTTGACTATTAAACAAAAATTGCAAAGATATGCAAACTTACTAGACCAAGCAAGAGAATTAGAATATAGAATAGCAGAAATAAAAGAGCGCATGACTAGCGTAAGCAGTACTAACTTTGATAACATGCCTATATGCCATGGGAATAATGATAAGCTTACAGAAGCATTATGTAAGTTAAAAGACCTAAGAGATAAGTATATTGAATTATGGGGGAAAGTAGCCGAGGAGGAGTTAGAAGTAATAGACATGATTAGCAAGCTAGACTATCAAGAACAGAAGCTAATAAGATTGCATTACATTGATTGTAAGGCGTTAGAAGAGATATCCTGCATATTAGGATATACATACAGGCATACATCTAGGATATACAAGAGAATCTATGAAAAGCTAGAAAAGATGTCCTAGCATGTCCTATGCATATATGCTAGTATTATATTATAAAGAATCTAGCAAGAGCTAGTGAAGATCTATTTAATAAATATCTAACTAAACAATAGAGGTACTCAATCGCAGAGTATCTCTTTTTATTTTGCAGAAAGGAGCGTGAGCAAATGCCAAGACAATACAAGAGAGGATACAGACAAGATAGACCACGTAATGCAGACGGTACGTTTGCTTACTGTGAAGAGTTAGATCAGAGACAAAAGGATATGATTGTAGAGTTACTTACAAACGGAGGACATAAGACTAAAGCGTGTGAGACATTAGACATTCCAAGGTCAACATTATACAAATGGTTTGATGATGAAAAGTTTATGAAAGCTTATAAGCAAGCGTGTGAGAGATTATATCAAGATGGATTATCAGAAGCATTGAGAACTATGCTAAAGCTTATGAGGTGTGAGGATAGTCGTACGGCTTTGAAAGCTGCTGAGGATATCGTCAAGCTGAATGGATACTTAGACACGAAAGTAGACGTAACGCAAAACCCTAGCGAGATAGTCATCACTCTAGCTGATAACAATTAGACATTTCTACAAAATAAAGCGTAGTATTACTAAACTTAAGTGCTTAGTAGTATTGCGCTTTTGTTGTGTACGTTGATAGTCAATGGATTGAATTAATATAGTATGCGAGATAGATTTCGTATAACTGAGTTTTCGCGAAGAGTATAGTGTAACGTAGCGTGGTTGGTGGTGGATAGGCCATGCCCCCACTTGGATGGATGGGGTGGGGCTAAATGGTTGCTCAATATAATTTTTCTAAAAAATAAACCGAGGTGTGATATGAACATAACAATAGACAAAAGCATATTCAATGACGCATATCTGCCTTACCTGTTTGATTATAGCCACAGGTACAACGTTTATTATGGCGGACGTGCTAGTGGTAAAAGTTATTTTATTTCAGATAAGCTGCTCATCCTTGGACTTCAAGAGAAAAGAAGAATGGTGTTCCTAACCAAGTTGACTAATAAGGTTGAGGATAGTATTTGGACATTGTTTATGGATAGCATAATTAAGTTTAAAATCTACGATAAATGTAAGATTAACAAGTCAGCTCACACAATAGAGCTGCCTAGTGGTACAACTATTAAAATGACTGGGCTTGATTTTCCAGAAAAAGCTAAGACACTAGGCGTTAATATTGACACTATCTGGCTAGAAGAAGCTAGTGACTTTACAGATGATGACGTGGAGCTACTAGATGGTACGCTAAGAGGTAAATGTGCCACTAAGCAAATGTATTTTAGCTTTAATCCTGTTAGTATGCAAAATTACTTGTATACGAGGTTCGGTTTTGATAAAGGTAAGATGCCAGATGATACATTTATTCTTAAGACTACGTACAAAGATAACAAGTGGTGTGATGAAGCTACTGTTAAGCGCTTAGAAGCACTTAAAGACAGGAACCCGACTCGCTACAAGATAGAAGCCGAGGGTGATTTTGCTACATTGGACAAATTGGTATATCCAAACATAACAGTACAGGAATTTGATTATGTAGCAATGCTTAGAAGCGAAGATGAGCGCTATAAACAGATATATGGTATGGACTTTGGATTTATTAATGACTACACTGCTCTAGTTTGCGCTATAGCTGATACTAAAGACATGATCTTATATGTATATGATGAGCATTTTCAAAAAGGGATGCTTACAGATGACATTATAAACATGGTAAAGGCTAAGAACCTACATAAGACAACTATTATTTGTGACAGGCAAGAAGGTAGGTTAATTGAAGAGCTGCGCAAGGGTGGGCTTAATGTTAGGAAGTGTAGCAAGGGTAAAGGTAGCATAATGCAAGGCATAGGGAAGATACAGGCTTACACGATTATAGTATTGCCTAGATGCACAAACGTAAAGGCAGAGTTTGAAAACTACTGCTACAAGAAGGACAAAGCTACAGGACAGTATATTAATGAGCCAATAGATAGTTGGAATCATGGTATGGACGCTCTTAGGTATGGAATACAGTCAATTAAGAAAAAAGCCAAAGTGCTTACAGTAGGTTTATAGGGAGGCGAAACATGACAGAGAATGTGAATGAAATTGTTGAGAAGATGAAGAAATTAGGGCTTGTAGATGATGAACACATAACGCATGTTTACGCAATGCTTATAGATTTTATCTTAGACGAGAGGTGGTGATGAAGTGTTTTATGTTGATAGAAACAAGCAATTAAGCGAGGAAGATATTTTAAAATATATCACCAAGTTTAAGAGTTATATTTTACCAAGACTTCAACAGCTTAAGCGTTATTATGATTGCAAAAATGACAAAATAATGTCTAGGGAATTTAAAGATACAACAAAACCTAATAATAAAATTGCTACGCCGTGGTCTAAGTACATTAGTGACTTGACAACGGCTTATTTTATTGGAAAAGGTGTTAGCTACAATAGTGTAGACGTTGAATTATTACAAACGCTGAATATGTTAAGTGATTATAATGACGAGTCAGCTAAGAATCAGCAACTTGCTATTAATGAGAGTATTTACGGCATAGCATATGAATTGATTTACTTGTATGGCCCTAATGCTCAAATACGGTATAGCGTACTAGACAGCGAGACAGTAATACCGATTTATAGTGATGACATAGAAGAAGATTTAATCTATGCTATACGGTTCTATGATGTTACAGATATTACCACAGACATAACAACAACTAAGGTTGTTTTGTATAGCGAGACAGAAATAACAGATTACGAGATCAATAATAGTGTAATAAAGAAAGTAGATGAAGGTAAAAAACATTATTTGGGCGAGGTGCCTGTAAATGTTTATAAAAACAATCCCGATTGCATAGGTGACAGTGAAAATCTGCTTGCATTAATAGATGGATATGACTTTTCATTATCTGACACAGCTAACAGCAGACAAGAGCTGATGAACAGTTATCTGGTGTTTAAAAATTGCAATCTAGATGATCCGGACATAATAGCCATGAAACAAAAAAGAGTAATTAACATTGAAGATGTTGAAACAGGGCAGCAAGCAAGTGTGGATTTTTTAGATAGAAACACCAATGATGCTGAGCTAGAAAATTATACAACTAGGCTTGAAAAAAGTATAAAAATGTTTAGTGGTATAGGTGACTTAGAAAGTAAATCACATCAAACAGCAACATCTGCTGAAATGTCTATGATGGGGCTAACTCAAAATATTGCCATTAAAGAGAATTATTTTAGGTACGCGTTGCTTAGACGTATCGAAATCATATGTAATGCTCTTAATAAAAAAGGCAAAAACTTTAATTTTAGTACTGTGAAAATCACATTTACTCGCAACCTCCCTGTAGATACTGGTGTTGTAGCTGATGTTATTAGTAAGCTTAGAGGTGTGGTAAGTACAGAAACATTAATTCAACAACTACCCTTTGTAACTGATGTTAGCGCAGAAATGAAGAAGCTAGAGCAGGAAAAAGAGGTTAATAGTTATGCCGATATGTTGCAAAGCGGTGATGTAAATGGCACAGAATGATTATTGGTTGCTAAGAGAGCAAGATAAGGCCCAGCTAAACGCTGAAAAGCTAAATAAACAGCTTGAAAAAGTGTACAAAGAAGCCTATAAAAGCATAAATAGGCAAATAGAGAAGGTATGGCTTGAAATGTTAAGCGAGGGTGAGATAACTCCTTCTAGTATTTACAAAAATAACAGATTGAAAAGCATATTAGATCAAGTTAACGAGCAGCTTAAGAAATTGGGTGTGTACTTAAATGACAATTTGCAATTAAACTTGTTAGATATTTTTGAAAGTGCTTATTACGAAACATCTAAGCAATTAGGTGGGGAAAATATAAGCTTTTCTTTAGTTGGCGCGCAACTAGCAAATGAGATTGTTAATGCAAGTTATAAAAATGCGACTTATAGTGAGCGCATATGGAATAACTTAAAAACAATAAGACAGCAAATTGAAAAGACTGTAGTTGACACAGCTATCACAGGGCAAGATGTTAAAAAAGCTAGTAGAGGGTTAGCTGAAAGAATGGGTGTAAGCCTTAATGATGCAAAGCGTATAACAATTACTGAGACTGACAGGGTATTACAAGAGTCTTGCAGACAGTCAGCAATAAGTAGAGGTTATAAAAGCTATCATATTTTGGTTGAGTCCAATGCTTGTGATGAGTGTCAAGCTGATTTTACTAACAAACACTTTGATATTAATGAAAGTGTACTTCCCAAGCATCCATTTTGTAGATGTTGCATGATTATAGATTTAGATTAGGAGAGGTGTTATAACATGACAAAAATTAGGATTTATTTTAATGACAAGTATATTGATATTATTATTGATTATGACTTTAGAGACTTCGTTGATCGTGTTTATACAGCGGGGCAAGATTGTGATTATGTATCTCTTAAGAAGGTAGATGGAAATGACATTGCTATACGAGTAAGAGACATTGAATATATGGAACAAATATGATTAGCACTAAGTAAATCTTAACCGAATGAGCTCCACTTTAGGAGGTGGGAGAGAGTAGGTTGTACTTAGTGCTTTTATTATGTAACAAAGCCGTTAAGCGGTAATTAGAACGCAATGACCTAGGCAAGTCAAAAAACTACCCAAATAAAATTGAACATATCGGGCATAGAACGATATGGGCGAAAAGGAGATATAAATATGATTATAGAAAGTGCAACTACAAAAGCTATTAAAGTGGCAGATAAATTAAATCTAAGAATTCCATTTGACGTTCAGTTTTTTGCTGGTGGCGGAGATGGAGGTCAAGGCAATGGTGAAGGAGAAGGTGCCGGACAAGGTGATGGCACAGGCACAGGAGACCATGGCACAGGGGAAGGAACAAAGAGCTTTGATGATTTGCTAAAGGATAAGGTATATCAGAGTGAATTTGATAAGCGCATGGCTAAAGGGCTTGAAACAGCTAAGGCTAAATGGCAAGCAGAACAACAAAAGGCTATTGAAGATGCAAAGACAGAAGCCGAAAAGCTTGCAAAGATGAACGCAGAGCAAAAGACACAATATGAACTTGAAAAGCGTGAAAAAGAATATGCGGATAGGCTTAAAGAATTAAATCTAAGAGAGCTAAAGGCAGAAGCGCAAAATCAATTACTAGAAGCTAACTTACCTAAAGAGTTTGCAACACTTCTTAACTATGAAAGTGCTGAAACGGTTAAATCTAGCATTGAGACTGTTCAAGGTTTATTTGCCAAAGCGGTAGAAAAAGCAGTAAATGAAAAACTAGGTGGAAATGAACCACCAAAACGTGGCAACTCAACGAGTGATGCCGAGACAGAAAAATTAAGAAAAATTATGGGATTATAGGGAGGAATTAAATTATGGCAAATGCAATTACTTTAGCAAAAAAATATGTACCTTTATTAGATGAAGTTTATAAGAAAGCTGCTTTAACAAGCGTGTTAGATAGCGACCCAACTTTAGCTCAAGCTGGTGTTAACGCAAATGAGATTGTTATTCCAAAATTAACACTACAAGGACTTGCAGATTACTCTCGTAATGGTGGGTATGTAGGCGGAGACACAAGCCTTACATGGGAAACAGTGAAGTTTAACTATGATCGTGGCAGAATGTTTACAGTGGATAATATGGATGATGAAGAAAGTATCAATATAGCTTTCGGTAAGCTATCAAGCGAGTTTATCCGTACTAAAGTAGTACCAGAAGTAGATGCTTTCAGATTTGCTACTATTGCAGGAACAACAGGAATTGGTAAAGTGGCAACCGGGGCAACATTAGCAACTGGTGCAGATGCTATTGCAGCTATTAGGGCGGGAGTTACAGTAATGGATGAAGCAGAAGTTCCGTCTGAGGGACGTATCTTATTTATCACACCTACTCTTTATGGATTAATTCAAGACATGGATACAACTAAATCAAAAGAAGTGTTAAATAGCTTTTCTCAAGTTGTGCAAGTGCCACAATCTCGCTTCTATACAGCAATCGACTTAAAAGATGGTACTACAAGTAGTGAAGAAGCTGGTGGATATGCTAAAGCTACCGCTGGGGCTGATATCAACTTCATGATTGTTGAAAAATCAGCTATTATGCAATTTAATAAGCATGTTGTACCAAAAATCATTACACCTGATCAAAACCAAAACGCTGATGCATGGAAATTTGGATACAGAAATTACGCACTAATTGATGTGTACGAGAACAAAGTAAGCGGCATCTACTTACATCACAAAGCAACAGCATAGGGGGAATCGCAATGAGTAAGACAATAGGATTAACATTTCCACAGCAAGATGAAGAAAAGAAAACTATTAAGAAGGGCAGTAAGTAGGGGCAATATGCCCCTTTTACTTTTATGAGGGGGTGTGATTGTGACATACGAAGAAAAAGCACAAGCATATTTTGAGCTATACACGCGTTTAACTTATGATGCTACAAATATAAAGCACAAGGTTGTAGTGGCTGATATAGCACAATATCTTGCAAATACGAGTGACAATTTAGGCTTACAGTCTATTAGTCTAAACGGTATTAGCGAAAGCAATATGAGTATGTTCCCTGACTTTATTACTAAAGCCTTAGACAAGCTCGCCAAGAAGGTGAAGTTTTTATGAAATGGGAAACTTACAAGCTTAAGCAATTAGTGAAAACACAAAAGAGTGTGGGGAAATGGATAGAGTCATGGGAGGACATACAAGATATTGACATAATGGTTAGCAATAACTTGTATACCAATGTCGTAAATGATGCAGTATATAGAGTTTATGCTCCGGTAGCTGTTGCAAAGTTTAAAGGACTTGAAAAAGAAGCTACTTATATGTTAGCAAATGATGTTAATGCTTATGAGGTAACCAGCTTTAATATAAGTGGGAGATACTCACAGCTGCTTCTGAAAGAGGTGGTAATTAGTGAGTGATATTAGAGTTAATATTAATACAAATATTATGAGTGAAATCGAAACCATATTGGCGCAACGCTTTGAAAGAGTCGGGCAATATGTAGAGAATACAGCTAAAGAGAATTGTCCGGTAGACAGGGGTATCTTAAGAGCTAGTATACATCATGAAGCTGACAAAGATGGCACCGTGATAGGAACTAATATTGAATATGCTATACCGGTTCATGAAGGACATGGTAAATTTACCGGAAAGCCATTTTTGAAAGATGCAGCATATAACAATATGAGCTCCATTCAAAACATTCTAGGAGGTGGCTAATGATATTAGTAGAGTTGATTAATATACTTAAGAACGATACTACACTAGCTACTTTGCTAGGTGCCAGTGTTAGTAATAGTAAAATAATGCCTATGCCCTTGATTAGTGATGGTATAGGCTATGATTTTATCCCTCTTTTAGTAGAAGGGAAAAAGGAGCAGTCTCAATTTGAAATAACGATTATGAACGAGGACATATTGAAGTGCTATGAGATAAAAGCACAGATAGACAAATTGTTTATTACTATTGGCGACACCTCACTTACAGATACTATCTTAGAAGTATCGCAAAATGGTGGGGGAAAGTACTATGATAGTGATCTAAAAATGGAAAAATTAAAGGCGAACTACACTATTTTATCAAGAAAAGGAGTGAAATAAATGAGTAAATTAGCAAATACAGAAGATGTAACACTAGGTTCTGGCGATTTATTTATGATGCTTTATGCTGACAGTATTCCGGCAGATAGCGAACTAGAAGTAGATGCTAACTGTGTAGCACATATTGACAGCGGTGCAACTCTTAAGTATGGAGTTACTTATAAAGAAGTTGAAGATTCCAGGGGAGAAATAATTAAAGCGTTTATTACAAAAGAAGATGTTACATTCGGTACTGGAATTCTTAGCTGGAACGGCAACGTAATTGCAATGCTTTGCGAAACTGCTAGAGTAACAACAACACCGGCCACAGCAGAAGCCAAGGGCAAACGTGTTACTAAAATTGGTGGAGCAGATAACGCAAGTGGAAAATATTACGTTATTCGTTTCAGACATCTTAAAGATGATGGATGTTATATAAGGGTGACCGTAAAAGGTAAGAACTTGGCAGGGTTTAGTTTACCATTCCAAAAAGAGGATGCCACCGTGATAGACGCTGAAATTAAAGCGTTTGCACAAGACAACGAAGGAACCTTAGTAATAATTGAAGAAGAATTACCAATGTTAAGTGCTTAGAAGAGAGAGGGGAACCTCTCTTTTATTTTTTTATGGAGGAGAATGGATATGGGAAAATTAGATTTAAGTGTGTTTTCACAGAACACATGGGAGGTAACTTTACCAAATAAACAAGTAATAAATGTTAGTAAGCCAACTCAAAGGAAATTAATTGATTTAGGAGAGCTTACAAAGAAGCTAGAGCGCACTAAGGACACAGCTAAGCAATTAGAGACTTTAACAAATACTACGCTATTTATTTTAAATAATAACGTAGAAAATGTAGCATTTACGAGAGAGCAGCTAGAAGAGATGCTTAACCTAGACATGTATTATGCTATCTATTTTGGATATATGGAGTTTGTAAAAGAAATTACACGTAACCCAAACTAATGATCCCCACAATCCCAGGAGAAAGTGGGGAATTAGACGATATAGTAGATTTTACAGAAGATGACAACTATGCGTTTATGTGTAGTAGAGTTAGTAAATTTAGTGGATCGCCTTATGTAGAAGTTGGGAATTTGCCTTGTGATGAGTTTTTACTCTTATATAAGAACTCTATTATAGAACAAATGTTATCTACAGAAGAAGGTAGACAAAAGCTTAAAAGGATAAAGAGATTGACGGAAACTAAATGTGACTTAAAAGGGCTAAGAGCACTTAAGAAACGACTTGAAGGAAAGGAGGGATAGTATGTCTGCATTGAATTTAGCAACGCTTAGTATAGAAGTCCAAGCTACAGGTGTACAACAAGCACAAACACAAATCAACAACTTGACAAGTAGCGTACAACAGGCTGGAAATAGTACCGGACAAGCTACGAGTGGTTTCGCTGGATTGGGACAAACAATTCGCGACAACATAGGTCAAACACAAATATTTGGCACATCTTTAAGTAGTCTAGGAGGTATGTTTACAAGTGCTGGTGGTATGGCTACGGTTATGCAAGGCGCAGTAATTGGATTAACTACCGCCTTGGTACAAATGGCTACACAAGCAATTTCACAAGCTATAGAAGCTATGAAAGAGTTTATCGGAAATGGTATTCAGATGGCAAGTGATTTAGAAGAAATACAAAACGTAGTTGATGTAACTTTTGGTAATAATGCCAAAGAAGTAAATGAATGGGCGAAGGCGAATGTTGAAGCTTTTGGTTTGACTGAATTACAGGCTAAAAAGTTTAGCAGTACCACAGGTGCTATTATTAATGGTATGGGTGTGACTGGTAAAAAGGCTACCGAAATGTCAAAGCGAGTAGCTGAGTTAGCAGGTGATATGGCTTCATTCTATAACTTAGAGCATGAAGCAGCCTTTGAGAAAATTAGAGCGGGTATCATTGGTGAGACTGAACCACTTAAGGCGCTAGGTATCGTTATGACAGAAACCAACTTGTCAGCTTTTGCCTTAGCTGAAGGAATGGAAAAACCTTATAAGCAAATGTCGGAGTCTGAAAGGGTAATGGTGCGTTATAACTTCATCTTAGAGAAAACAGCTTTAGCACATGGAGACTTTGCACGAACTTCTGATAGTTACGCTAATAGCCAAAAGACATTACAAAATACTATTGATAGCCTGGGTGTTAGTTTTGGCAATGGTTTGCTTCCAGCACTTGGAACGTTTAATACTATGATAGGTGATGTATTGAAAACGCTTGAACCTATATTATCCTTACTAGGTAATTTGATAGGTGGGGTGCTACAAAGCTTATTCAATCAATTTAAGCCGATTATTGAAGCCTTTAAGCTTATAATGGCTGTTATATCTCCCATTATTGATGTTGTAAATGGATTGCTAAGTGCAGTTTTTGGCATGGTTAACGGAATAAGTACAGCGGTTATGTCGGTGCTATCTCCCATAATCGATACTATGGTAGGGTGGTTTGAAGGGTTAAAGCAACCTATTGACACAGCTATGAAATTTATATCAGATGCCTTATTAGCCATTCCTAATGGGTTAATTGATGGTATTAACTTTTGTATTGAGCAACTTAATAAATTACCCGGAGTTGCTATTGAACCAGTGGAAAAACTTAAAACTAGCTTTACAGAAAATATGGACGAAATGAAAGAGTCTAGTGAAGAATTAACGGATGGTCTACAAGCAGAAGTTGAAAAACTACCTACCACATGGGATGAGTGTTTTGAAGAGATAATGGCACTAACAGATGAAAAGTATGATGCGTTAAAAGCTAGGGCTAAAGAGTTTAATTATGAAATGGAACACATAGATGACCAATACGCACAGTATAAGAGCAAATTAATGACCGAAGAAGAAAATCGCTTAGATAGGCTATATGAAAAGAATGGTGCTAATGCCTTAGAAATTGCTACAATTAAGGCTTTAGAATTAGCCGAATATGAAAAATCAATAGATGCTGAAATAGCTAAGTTTAGAGAGAAAGAGGAAGTGCAGAGAACCTCTAGTTTAGACAGACAAAAAGCATTAATTGATGAGCAAGAGGCTAAAAAGAAAAATGTTGAATTAGATAAAGCTATTATGAATGCATGGAATGAAACGGATGAGATTGTCAAAGGCAACAACAAGGAGATCATTGCTCAATATAATGAAATGCTAGATTTAAAAATGGAAGTAGCTAAGGTAAATGTAAGTTCTAACGATAGTGTTGGTGGTAGTGGAAGAGGTTATTATACTGGTACAAATTACGCTACACAGGGTTGGCACATGGTAGGAGAGCAAGGCAGGGAGCTAGTCTATTTTGGTGGTGGAGAGAAAGTTATTAATAACAGCCAAACAGAGCAAATTATGAATGGTGGAGCTACACATAATGTTTATAATGTTACTATTCCTGCCAACACAATCAAAGACTTTATGGATGTAGTAGAAATGTGCCAAAATGCGGAAATGAACATTCAAATGGGGGTGGTGTAGTTGGGTAAACAATTAAATTTTAATTATATTGAAGGATACGTGTATAAAGCTAGCACACCAACTAGTGTAGGAACACCAATAATAAACGGTACTACTTTTACTTTAGAGAGCACGGATGTTGTGTTATTAAAGTTTGACATGTCTACTTTATATTCTGTACCTAACGTTTGCCTTAGTAGATTTAAATTAGTAACTGGTAATAACTTAACGGGTTTCGGAAAAATTGGTTATCTTAATACAACTTTTAGTGCAAGCACAACTTACAATACTATCCCATCCAAAACACAGATTTACAGCGAAACGGTGCAATATCCTAGAGTAAAAACGCTTTGGTTTACGAGCGACCTATTTAAAACCGCAGAATATGGAATTTATTTAACAGGGTTAACAGGTCCTTTTGATACTTTTGGTTTGCATGTCTTGTGGGATGAATATAGCACAACCCCAACTTTGACAGGTAGCAATATCAGTAAAGATAATTTTTCTGTCACATTTAAAGCCGACTCGGCCAGTGCGTATAAAGTTACGGCTATTCAAAATGGAAAAGTTATTGGTACTAAAACAGGAACAAAAGTCTATGGTAACACAGATAACGTGGTAGTTACTTTTTTAAATAGTGAGTTAAGTTTTAACAGTTTATCAGAAATTGTTTTTAACGTCGAAGCCACACACCAAAGTTACCCTACAAATATTTTTGGGGATGGTTTAGGTGTGGTTTATACTGGTTCTATATCTACCTCCTCGGCTGGCGGTGGTGGTATAACTTATGATACTCCCACAATAGTATCCCTAGAGCCTGACAATGTAAACCAAAATGCAGACAACAACATTACTGTGTCTTGGGTTTCCACTAATCAAGAATCTTATGTGTTAACAATAGATAACTTAACTTATAGCGGAACCACTCAAAAAAGCTTAGTTGTACCAGCTAAAACCTTAACATCCGGAGCCAAAACAATGACGTTAAAAATAACAAAGGTTTTATTCGGACAAACTTTAACTGCTACTAAGACCGTCACATTTTTGGCTTATGCTACTCCTAATACACCACAGCTAGAAGATATAAGTATTTATAATAGCGCTACTCCTACGTTTAGATGGAGTTGTCCTGATGCATATACGAGCTATCACTTTAAAATTAGTAATAGTAACGGAGTAGAGGTATTAAATACTAACGAGGTAGTAAGTAGTGCTACATCTTATACATCTACTTATGCACTAGCTAATAATAGCACGTATACGATTGCTGTAAGGGTTAAAAATCAATTCGGGTTATGGTCAGCATGGGACACTAAAACGATTACTACAGCGTTTGTAGTGCCTAATAAGCCTAATGTAAATATTTATGCTACTAATAAAAATAGTATTGTTATTAACTTTAACATTACTTATAATGCAGAATTTGAAAAAGCTGAGATATGGAGAAAATCACCTCGTAGTGAGTGGATTAGAATAGCCTATAATCTCGATAATAATTTCACTTATGAAGATGAGTTTTTAGGTAGTGGAACACATTACTATAAAGTACGTGCTATAGGAACAACTGGGGGAATTATAGAAAGTGATGTGGTTAATGCAAGTATTAGTATAAGCAATTTTAACTTTGCTAATTGCGACAACCTAACACAATCTATAGAGTTTATAGGTGATCCTATCGTAAGGGTACAAGAAATTAGACAGATAGTTACTACAATCTATGCCGGATGTGTGGCACCTAAGCCAGAAATTGGAGAAGTTAAATATAAGATCGCAACGTGTAGTTTTACTGTAGAAGCTAGTGAATACGATACTTTTATGGATATCTTTGATAGTAGTGAGGTAATACTTTATCGTGATTGCCGAGGGGAAAAAATTTATGGAAAGGTTACATCTAATGTTACCAAAACACCAATCACTAATAGTCTGTACAGTATAGGCTTTACTTTTACAGAAGTAAACTTTATTGAAAAAGATATGTATCAGGGTAGCGGTAACGTAGCAGTAGTATTTTTCGATGGAGCGTATCAATTTGATGGAACTGTAACATTTAACGGAGAGGGTGAGTAAGATGTCTACAAGGTATTTAAGCTTCGAATATGAGCTACTTGACAACACTAATACATTTAAAAAGAAGCTTTATAATGTAGAGTCTTGCTCTATTTCCTACAAATTTCTAAGCCAACTAAAATCTAGTGCTACTATTGTTATGGATGATGATAGTAGCATTGATTATTTAAAGGATAGAATTAAGGTTTACATGACTTTAAATAAAGTCAGGGTAGCGCTAGGGGTGTTTATGCTGTGTTCTCCTAGCAGAAATATTACAGGAACCAAAAAGACTAGAAATATTACAGCCTACAGCTTATTGCAGATACTGCTTGATGACAAGGTTACTACTAGGTACACAGCAGTTGTAGGAACTAATGTTGTGAATGAGGTTAAGCGACTAATAGGTAGTAATAATAGTTATAATATTCCCGACTCTACAAAGACCCTTAACAGCGAATTTAACTACGAAATAGGCACTTCTAAGATTGAGATTATTAATGACTTACTAGCCAGTATAAATTACACAAGTCTTTGGGTCGATAAGGATGGAGTATTTAAAGCCGAACCTTACGTACTGCCAACAGACAAAGAGCATGTAAAAACGTATGAGGATAATGAAGCCAGTATAATTTTACCGGACATGGTGGATGAATTAGACTTATTTAATGTACCTAATGTATTTGTACGCTATACTAACAACTTAGATGTGGCTACTCCATTAAGCTTTACTTACACCAATAACAACGCTGACAGTCCAACATCTACGGTTAATCGTGGACGTAATATAGTTGATGCACAGAGTGTAGAAGCTACTGACTTAGTTACTTTACAAGCAATAACTAAAAAAGCCGCTTATGAGTATAACAGCAAGTTTAGTCATCTAAGTTTTGAAACAGCAATAGACCCCGATGTTATGGATTTATATATGCCAAACATATGGATTAAGGTTGGTGATATAAACGCTAAATATACAATAACAGCCATTACGTTTAAATGTGCTGTAGGCCAGCAATCAAAAGTAGAAAGTAGAAAGGTGGTGGCTATATAGTGAAAGATGGTTTTAGTATTTTAAATGCAGAAATTGAAAGGCTGAAGAAGCAACAGCCTACATTAAAATGTGGAACTGTCACAAGCACTTCGCCATTTCAGGTGCAATTTGATGGAGAAGATTCTAGTAATACTTATAAAAAGCCTAAATCTTACACACCTAGCTTAAATGACAGGGTGTGTTTTTTAGTGCAAGGAAACAATTATATTTGCTTAGGGGGGTATGAATAATGAATGCTTTAACTAGATTTGAAACTGATACACCGGTTAGATACGACATAATGAATAGAATGTGTGCTGAGGTAGAAGCTAGAGACACGGAGGTACAAGAACAAATCAATGTTTTAAACGGTATTATAACAGCACTGACTACAAAGACAAACTTTCTTTGTACAGCCAATAGTGGATTTGAAATTATTTCGCAAGAATGTTTTGTAAAAGCAGGTTTTGTGAGTATAAATTGCCTTGTGCAAAAAATAGGTGGTTCACCATTTACAATAAACACTATGGTTACACCCATTTCAATACCTTCTATATACAATACCTTAGAGTCTTGTCTAGGGGTAGCGTATAGAAAAGTAGGTTATGCGATTGATAGAGGTGTAGTGGGACAAACAGACTCCAGTGGGTTTAGTGTTAAAATTTTAGATAACGATGTATATGCGTTAAGAATAACTGGGGTATATCCTTTATAGGGAGGGACATGGGAATGACACAAGTATGGTTAATAGACGAAAATGGATTTTATACAGGTGTGATGGATTTTGTAGAAAATCCTACAGAAAGTGAGATTATAATACTACCAAATGGTTTTTATAGACCTAAATGGAATGGCGAAAAGTGGATTGAAGGTGCTACGCAAGAAGAGATAGATAAAATTAATAAAATTGATATTTGTCCAACACCTCCACCGACCAATGAGGAGCTGAACAATCAGTTAATAGAAACGCAAAAATTATGTCTTAGCCTACAAAAGCAAATTCTGCTTAAGTAAAATATCATCCGAAAGGAGGGGAGGGATTATGTTGTATAACTGTATGGAAAATGTAATTAAGAGTAAAAATTATGATCAAGCAACTATGCAAGCAGATATGGATTTATTTAAAGAATATGGACTGCTTACAGATCAAGAATACATTAATTTAACAAAGTTAATGATTCAATACCCAAGTAATCAAGCTTAATTAAATATAAGGCATAGAGAAGCACATAGTGATATGTGTTATTTTTATGCCTTAATTTCAGAAAGGGGAACGTGATGCAAAATGCTTATTGGGTTATAAGTTTAGTAATAGCCATGCTTGGCTTTGTTTTTGGACAAATGCAAGGGCAAAGAAAACGAGGGTATGAGGATGGAGTACTTAAGACATCTCTTGATACCCTTACTAACAAGGTTAATGAGTTATCTATTAAGATAGATGACATCAATATAGGAGAATTACGACAGCGTGTGAAGGCCTTAGAAAAGTCAGTTTTTAAGGAGCGTGAGTAAATGGCGCTAAAGTGGGTAAGTAAACCTAAGAAGAAAAAGAAAATCGAATACAGTAAACGTATTGTGGCTATAGTGCTTAGTTTTTGCATTGTAGTCACTTTGTTTAGTATGGGAGCTATGATTTATCTACGTGACTTATCAGCATTATCTACTCTAATTATGAGCGTATTTGGTGAGACAGGGGTAGTCATAGCCTTTTACTTAGATAAGGCCAAGAAAGAGAATATTAGCAAAGGGGCGAAGAAAGATGAAAGTGAATTGGAAACAGAAACTTAGTAGTAGGAAGTTTTGGGCTGCATTAGTAGGATTTATTACGCCAGTATTAATTATATTTAATGTACCTAATCTTACTATAGAGCAAGTAACAGCTATCATCACATCCTGTGGTGCTCTTATAGCTTATATATTAAGTGAAGGGTATGTAGATGCGAATAGGGGTGGTAAAGATGAGTAATGTAACCAGTGCATGTAGAGACATTAACAGCTTGCAGCCTTTGGCCAAAAAAGCTTGTACATTATTTCTAGCTGCCTGTGCTGAAAGAGGTATAGATATATTCCTTACGGAGTGTTATCGTAGCCAAGAACGACAGGATTACCTATATGAGCAAGGTAGAACAAGACCAGGTAAAATAGTAACTTGGACAAGAAATAGCAATCATAAGGGTGGTATGGCTTGGGATATAGCTTGCAAGACTCCTAACGATCTATACGATAAGAAGATAATTGCCAAGGCTGGTGCAGTAGCCAAAGAGTTAGGAATAGAGTGGGGAGGTACATGGACCACACCTGATACACCACATTTTCAAATTTCTAATGAGTGGAAAGAACCGATTAAACAGGATCATGATTTAATTAATGCAGTAGCTAAAATTATTAGTAAGGGCATTAATATTAATGCTGCTAACTGGAATGACTTAGCTAGAATTAATTTAAAGAATGTAGATGCTCTCCTGTTAAAGCTTGGTGGCTTAGATAAGTTAGTGGCTACAGGAATTATAGCTAATCACTATATGTGGCGCACAGGCTCATATAATGCTAATCATGTTAGGTCATTATTAATTAAATATGCTTCAAAATTATAGGGTGCCTTTGGGTGCCCTTCTTTTTTGTGCCTAAAACGTAGATTTGTTTAAAAGATAGATCATAAGGCCATACTCTAAAATAAAAGGAGTGTGGTCTTTTTTATGCGTAGAAATTTAAAGCAATGGCAGATAGATATATTAGTAAAATGGTGTTTATTTAGGAAAAGATTGATTAGTATAATTAGATAGTGTAGAATTATCTTAAAATTTATTCGATATTATAGGGGGAAATTTTATGATGATAGGCTTTTATGCTTTGCTATTAGTATTATTCTCTATAACTTTATACGAGTATTGTTTTGAATAGGGGGAAATTTTATGTATTGTAAATATTGTGCAAACGAAATTGACGAGGACGTTATTGTTTGTCCTAAGTGTGGTAAACAAGTGCAGGAGCTCAGAGGTGCGACACACCAACAAACAACAAGCGTTAACCAATCTGTTAATGTGAGCTTTGATGGATTTGGTCAAACTGGAACAGAGAAAAACAAGATAACATCTATTATTTTATGTTGTATTGGTTTCTTGGGATTTGCTGGGCTGCATAAATTCTATGAGGGCAAAATAGTAATGGGTATATTGTATATTCTAACTATAGGATTCTTTGGAATAGGTACCATTATAGATTTAATTCACTTATGCGGAATAAAAGGTGAAACTTATTATGTTTAAATAAGTAAAGCCTGTAGCATTTAATCGATCACAATAACCTAAAAATATTTATAGCGTGCAACTTTAGCATATGGGGTTGCACGCTGTTTTTTTATAATTATTCATGTTGGTAGGTCTTAGCCCCTAAGTGTTTTTGCTGTTAAGTAGATGAATATAATTACAATAAGACACACATAAATAGATGTAGTAGTTCACGAATAGGTTACAAAACACTACATATAGTCATTGTATCCATTGATAATCAATGGCATAAAAAGTACCTAGGTTTCAGGGGGAGAATGTTTTTTGACTATAACGTAAAATGAATGAATGCGGGTGGCTATTGATAGTCAATGAAAGCGATGGGAAATTGTGGCTTGTGTAGGGTAGGATAGCACCCTTAAAATACTAGAAGAAATAAGCGGTAGTTCACAAGTAGTTCACAAATCAGTATTCTAAAAGTTCTATTGCTTCCTTTAAATCATCAATGGTTTTATGAGTATAAATATCAGTAACGTCTTTTGTAGAGTGTCCCATTATTCGTTTTAAAGTAGTAGCGTTAATATTATAGCTATCCATTTTAGAACAAAATGTATGTCTAAGGTCATGGCATCCTGACCCAGTTAAATTTAACTGCTCCATAATTGGATTATAGAAGCTAACCCTATAACTGTCAGCCGTCATTTTTGTTCCTTTCTGAGTCCTAAATAAATACTCATAATTTTCATCATATCTATTTTTTACAATGTCTACGATCTTACTATGAATAGGAATTGTACGCTTACCAGCAGCTGTTTTTTTCCCGCCACTCATTGTTAGATTTTCTAAGTCAATATTTTCTATTTTAAGT
>JAGAVZ010000156.1 GCA_017941635.1 Cellulosilyticum sp. | reverse complement strand
CAACAGACGCTAAAGCTGTAACTTTAGATGATGGTAGAAAAGTAATACAAGCAGGGACTATTTATGACTATACAGATGATAACGGAGACACTAAAACAGGTGTAGTTCTTTATGAGGTAGATGTCACTTATGGATCTATGAAAGGTGCTATAGTAAGACACGGTTGGATTAGAACTGACAAATTACCAGCAGCTCCAACTGCAAACCAAAAGAGTGCAATGCCTCTTATAGAATTTGTATAATTTTAGATTGAAAAGGAGATTAAAATATTATGGCAAGAATATTTGATTTATTCAATGCACAAGCTTTAGCTGTGTATATGGAAGATGTAAATATTAAGAATAAAGGTGCTTTATTCTTTGAGAAGTATTTCCCAGCTAGAAAACAAATGGGATTAAATCTTTCTTGGTTTAAAGGTCACAACAACTTACCTATGGACTTACAACCTGGAGCTTTTGACGCTGCTATACCAGTAAGAGATAGACAAGATTTGTCAAAAGTAGAAACTGAGATGCCACTATTCAGAGAGGAAATGGCTCTCTATGAGAAAGACAGACAAGATTTACTTAATATGAGAGAAATCCAAAACCTTACTGATGGTTCTAGAGATGCTCAAATGGCTAAAGAACTCATTGACAGAATATATGATGACAGAATGCAACTTTACAGAGGTGCAAAGTCAGCTCAAGAGTTTATGAGAGCTAAACTTGTAACTACTGGTAGATTTACTATTGCTAACAGCACTAACTCTGGTTCTTATGTAAATCATAGTTACAACTATGATCCAGATGGTTCTTGGGCTGCAAGCAACAGAATAGCAGCTACAACTCCTTGGAGTGATGTAGTCAATTCAGACCCATTAGCAGATTGTGAAGATATGATGCAAAGAGCACTTGATAAAGGTGTAGTAATCACAGAGATTATAATGGGTGCTAAGACATTTAGCTACTTAATGCAAAATCAAAAAATCCAAAGAAATATGAATGGCAACAATGTAGCTAATATGGTATCTTATAGTAAACCAGCTATCAAATCTTATGTAGAAACATATTTAGGTGTTACTATATCAGTAGATCAACAGAACCACAAAACTGTTCAAGGTGTAGCAGAGTTCTACTATCCACAAGACGGTAATGTAACATTCTTAGGTGCAGATATTCTCGGTAACACAATGTTCGGGACAACTCCAGAAGAAGCTGATGGTTATAATGTTCCAGGATTTGATGTATCACTTGTAGATACAGGTATTGCTATATCAGTATTCATAAAGTTTGATCCAAATATGACAAAAGTTACTAGAGTTAGTGAGATTGTTCTTCCATCATTTAACAATATGGATGCTGTATTTAATCTTTATTGGGACAACCTTTTCACAATTCATTATGATTTAGGAAAAGGCACAGGAACAGTAGCAGATCAAACACAGACAAGTGCTGGTCAAGCATTAACACTTGATGATGGTTCTGGCATAACAGCTCCAACAGGAAAGACATTTAATGGTTGGTTAGTTGGAAGAGAAAGAAAAGCAGGTGGTGCTTCTTATGTGCCAGTTGCTGATACAACAGTAACAGCTATTTATAAGTAATAAATATAGGAGAGTGACTTATGGAAATCGTGGATTATGCAAGTTATCTTGCTTGGCTTAAAGCATATATAAATGATCATTTAAAAGATAATGAAATTTATAAAGACGCTAATGTTTTGAGTGCTTTAGAAGAGGTTGAGCAATATATTAAAAACTACTGCAGAATACCACGAGTTCCTAAAGCTCTCAGATATGTGTGGGCAAATTTAACCTTAGATTTACTCAGAACTCAATTTCCAGAAGTTCTTGAAGAAGCTGGTGGAGGCGCTACAACAGATGCTGTAGTAACTGGGACTGTAAGTGCTATACTTAGAGGTGACACTGAAGTAAGATTTAGTGCCAAAGATGACGACAGTTCTGGTGGGTATACACATAAACCAGTTATGGACGATTTAGTTTATAACTATATAGGTATGTTAAATAGATTTAGGATGTGGCAATAGTATGAATTTACAAAGTATTATTTTACAATCTAAAAAGTTTGTAGAAATGTTATATTTAGATACTATGACAGTATACAGAAATCAAACTATTGTAAAGCCTAACGGGTCTAAAACCACAAAACTTATGCCTGTTGATGGTATGATAGATATTCCTTGTGGTATTAGCTTCAATAAACTTAATTATGATAATCCATTGAAAGAAACTGATACTACTAATCCTATACAGACTAAGCCTAAAGTTTTCTGCAAGCCTGATGTCACTATTAAGGCTGGAGATATTGTGTGGGTTACTGCTGGTGGGAAAGTATACAAAGGAAAAGCATCTGATACTTGTGTCTATGACAGTCACCATATAGAGTTTACTTTAGGAATAGATACGGAGGCATAAATGCTAACTGTTCACGGAAAAATATTCGGACTACAAGCAAGAATATATATACCAGAGCAGCTTCCTGGTGATTTGTATGATGAACTATTTGATCAGCTAAAAAATAAAGGTAGAGCTTGGGTAAACAAAGAAATCAGAGAGCAAGCTAATGATTTAAAAGTTATGCTAGAAAATAATACTCATAAAGATACTGGACGAATGTCTAGAAGTTGGGTCACTACTGCTCCTGTGGCTAGAGGGCTTATGGATTTTAATGTAGATTACTTTAACACAGCATTTAGTGATAGAGGCTACTACTATCCAGCAGCTGAGGAATATGGAAATATGTATAGACCTGGTCATTTTACAACACAGAAAACTGTTCAAAATGATTTTCTACCAACGGTTATAGCAAGAATGAAAGCAAGATTAAGAGGAGCGTTCTAATGTATGAAATAGAAGGATCAAGCTTAATAGATAGTTTAGTAAAGACACTGTCAGAAGAATTTGATGGTGAACTTACTGTCTATGATGGCAAGATAACCCAAAATTTAGAAGAACCTTGTATAATGATTACTGAAGACAGAGTTAGATCTAAGGATGAATTGCACGATAGGAGAATGGAAGACCAAGTAATTGAGTTTGAAATTCATTGCAAAAACAAGAACGATACAGCTAGTGATGAAGATACTGAAATCTGGTCTTATACAAGAAAAATAGCACATAGACTTAGAAATATACTACCACTAATAACTGCTTATAAATATAATGATGATAGAACTAATATGGTAGCTACTGATAATTCATTTAGAGGATTTAATTTTTGGTGGCAAGTAGATAATGGAAAAGGATATGTGTATATGACATACAAATATAGAACTATTTACAGAGAAGACCTTGATAAGATACAGAATTTAGATAATGATACACATATAAAACAATAGAAAGGAGATATTATGGTAATACAAGCTTATGATAGTGAAAACAAGATAAGACCTGGTGTATATGTAAAAACTATTGTAGAACCTAATAATAATGCTAATGTAACTGGACTAGGTGCTACAGCCATAGGTCTTGAGATGAGCTGGGGAGAAGAAGGAAAGCTTATAGAAATGGATCAAGCTAACTATTT
>JAGAVZ010000155.1 GCA_017941635.1 Cellulosilyticum sp. | reverse complement strand
TTGTTCTTATTTTCACGAATTCACCCCACCACCTACGGCAATTTCAACTTTAGGTCAGCTTGTTTGTTCCTTCATTTAGCTGCCTAAGAGGTGGGGGTCCTCTTCGCACTTATTGATAGATGACTGAATGCCGAAACACCTGTTACCACTTGTTCTGTTGAGTCAGCCTTCAACGGTTTCTTAGGTAACGAGTACGAGAAATCACACGATAGGAACCCACTGGGCTTGCCCTGTGGTCAGTCAGTCTAATCAAGCATAAGACACGCTCAACATCTAACTGATGACTACTTTAAGAAAAAGTCTCTAATGAGACTTTTTCTTTTTTTTCTCCTATTCTAATTCTTCGTCTACTACACAATCTTCTCGTTCATAAAAGAAACCCCTTTCATCTTTAAGAATAAAATAAAGCTAACGATCCTAAACTGAAAAATAAGTTGCAAGCTTTTTCAAATTATGGTAAGCTATAAAAAAACGACAAGATTCCGCAACTTAAGTCAAATTATTAAAAGACGGAGGAATTTATATGAAAAAATCACTTTCAATGCTGTTAGTAGCTGGAGCCACCTTGACTGGATTAGTGGCTTGTGGTGAACAAGAAGCTAATCAAACCACCCCCAATACTGACGCCAACAATTCAACAAACACAACTGAAAAAGTTGAAATTAAACTGTGGTTAGATGATGACGACTACGCTGCCGCCATTGAACCCGCCATTGAAGCAGCCTATCCTAACATCGACATTGTTTATGAAAAAGTCGGAGCCGTAGATGCTCGTACTAAATTAGAGTTAGATGGTCCTGCAGGATTAGGTGGCGATGTATTCATTCAACCTCATGATGGAATGAGTGAATCAATCTTATCAAATATCTTATTACCTTTAGGATCAGATTTAGGAAATATGATCGAAGAACGTATGTTAGAAGGGGCTGTTGGTACTGTTAAAGTTGATAACACATATTATGGTATCCCATTAGCAACTGAATCATTAGCTTTATTCTATAACAAAACTTTATTAGAGGAAAATGGATTTGAAGTTGCAACTTCATTTGAACAAATCAAAGAACAAGCAGCACAATACAATGATGCTGCAACAAATAAATTCTTATTACGTTTCCAACCAGGGAACTCATATGACATGCACTTCTTCTTAACAGGGGCAGGATTCCAATTATATGGTGAAAATCACGATGATGCTTCTCAAGTTAACTTAAATACACCAGAAGTAGTAGCAGGTTTAGAATTCTTCAAATCAATGAAAGAATATTTACCAGTACCATATGCTGACTTAAATTGGGATACAGTACACGGTGAATTTATTAAAGGAAATGTTCCTTATATGATTTCGGGA
Organism: Cellulosilyticum sp.; assembly: GCA_017941635.1. Classification (GTDB taxonomy): domain Bacteria; phylum Bacillota; class Clostridia; order Lachnospirales; family Cellulosilyticaceae; genus Cellulosilyticum. The sequence continues at coordinate 463 of JAGAVZ010000155.1, read as the reverse complement.
CCTTGGTCAATTGCTGAAGCGAAACAAGGTGCGATTGATAATGAATTTGAATGGGGAGTAACGACTATTCCAACAATTAATGGTGTTCAACCTGAAACATTCTCAGGAAATATCATTGCTTGTGTAAGTGCATACACACAACATCCAACTGAGGCGAAACAAGTTGCTGAATTCTTAGCATCTGAAGAAGGATTACAAATTATGTATGATGTACAAGGAAAAATCCCTGCATTAAAAGATGCATCTGTTATCGAAGGGGTAACTGAAGATCCATATGTAGCTGGTATTTTAGCTCAAGCTGAATATGCACAACCAATGCCAATCTTACCAGAAATGTCAAAATACTGGGGTGCAGCTGAAACAATGTACCGTTCAGTATGGGAAGGTTTAGCAACTCCTGAAGAAGCAGCTGCTAAAGCTTTAGACGATTACAATACTGCATTACAAATGACTGAGTAGTATC
>JAGAVZ010000154.1 GCA_017941635.1 Cellulosilyticum sp. | reverse complement strand
TACATTGAAAAAGATGTAACGATTGGACCTGTCAAAGTATTACACAACTATGTTAGTGAAAATAAGTTTAGTGTTAGAACCTCATTCAGTGAAGAGAAGTTTGATTATGATAATGATGCAGTAATTAGTGTTTTTTATGACCTTGTTAACAATAAAGAAAAATGGATTAATTTAAATTCTGATGATTATCCCATAATTTATTTGAAAGGAAAAGTAAAGCGATATAGTAATAATTCTCAGGTTTACATTTCAGCAGATGTGATTGCTGAAAGTCATGAGGAACTAATAAATGATGTAGCAAATATTAATGTTGAGAATAGAAAACCATCAGATTCAACAATAATTAAATGTGCTAAGACAGTTATTTCCAATCAAGCATATTCACCATCTTCTATTTCGTGGGGTAGTTGCAAAATTTTAGATTCAGATGATTATGGAAGGTATTTAGTTGAATTAGAACTGGATGCACAGAATAGATTTGGTTCAATGCTGAGAAAAAAATACCTGATAGTTATATACGATGTAAGTGCAGATGGGCATTTCCGTTATTCACCAAGTACGTCATGTCTAGAAGTAGAAGATAATTATTCATTAGAGCTGACCACAGCAACTATTAAGGAATGTAATCAGTGGAACAAAACTTTTGAAGGATCACAGACAAATAGTATAGAGCAAATAAATTATATAGCATATACAAATGATAGATTTGGATTTAGCATAGAATATCCGGAAGATTTTACAGAACAAACAGAGTCAGATAATGGCGATGGAATTATATTAAAGAATTCAACTCAACAAGCGGAGTTGATTGTTTCAGGAAGAGTTAGAACTGATAGTGATTCAATTGAATCTCAATATCAGTCTGAATTAAATCTACATAATAGTATTGACTACAAATTATGTAAGGATAATTGGTTTGTATTGTCTTGGATTGAAGGAGATACTGAATATTATAGAAAAGTCATTGTAGGTAGAGATTTGATATGTAGTTTTGAAATTAGCTATCCGACAAAAGATGGTGATAACTATGATAAAATAATAGAGCATTTATTGAATTCTTTTGAAACTCCTTATATTGATGACTATTGTATTGAGTAGAATAAATTTACTAAAAATGTGTAGATAGCAACTTTACTACGGCTAGGGGGCGTAAAAATCTCTACAACCTTTGATACTCATGACCGGCGCCCCCTCTTGCGTGAAATTTCGCGGAATTAAGTAGGGGGGATATTCAAAAATTGCATAATAAAAGTCGCAAATTAAGTAGCTACAAATAACTGTAGTTGCTTTTTTATTGCGAAAAAGTTTAGGAGAAGGGAGTAAGGCAAATGACAGATGAACAGAAAAAGATAATTAAGCAGTTACGCCTACAAGGCTTGGGCTATAAGGCAATTGCCAATCGTTTAGACCTTACAAGAGATGTAGTTAGGTACTACTGTAAGCATCATGGTCTAGGAGGAGATGCTTGTACAGTTAGGCTTAATTTTAATCAAAAACTTACTCAAAATATCATTTGTCCTTGCTGTCATAAACCGATTAGGCAAAAAGGAAGAGGACGCGTTAGAAGATTTTGTTCGGATGTTTGTAGAAGAAAATGGTGGAAGGAACATCAGGAGGCATGTAAGAAAAGAGAAACCGCCATTTATAATTTTAATTGCGTACACTGTGGAAGAACATTTAAGGTTTATGGAAATAAGAATCGCAAATATTGTAGTCATGATTGTTACATAAAACATAGATTTTGGAGGGATGAAGCAGATGGAATTTAGAACATTAAGAGTAGAGCAACTTAAGCCAGCAAGATATAATCCAAGGAAGGATTTAAAACATGGAGATAAGGAATATGAAAAAATAAAGAATAGCGTCACTGAATTTGGTTATGTGGATCCTATTATTATTAATAAGGATTTTACAATTGTTGGCGGCCACCAAAGACTTAAAGTTTTAAAAGACCTAGGTTTTACTGAAGTAGAGTGCGTAGTAATTGACATTGATAAGACTAAGGAAAAAGCATTAAATATTGCACTTAATAAAGTGACGGGTTCTTGGAATGAGGAGTTACTGGCAGAGCTTATAAAGGATTTACAGGATTCAGATTTTGACGTTTCGCTTACTGGTTTTGAACCACCAGAAATTGATGAGCTGTTTAGCAATATTCATGATAAAGATATTGAGGAAGATAGCTTTGATGTAGATGAAGCCCTTAATGAGATCCCTGTTTCTAAAAGAGGAGATGTTTGGCTATTGGGAAGACATCGACTTATTTGTGGGGATAGTACTTTAGCACAGACTTATGAAAAGTTGATGGAAGGGAAAAAAGCTAATTTAGTCGTAACCGACCCACCTTATAATGTTGCATATGAAGGAAAAGCTGGAAGTATACAAAATGATAATATGGAACAAGAAGAGTTTTACAACTTTTTATTTGAAGCCTTTAGTAGGATGCAAGAAAACATGGCAGACGATGCGACCATTTATGTTTTCCATGCAGATACTGAAGGCTTAAATTTTAGAAAAGCTTTTAAAGATGCAGGAATGTATTTATCAGGTGTTTGTATTTGGTCTAAACAGAGTATGGTTCTTGGACGCAGTGACTATCAGTGGCAGCATGAGCCTGTACTTTATGGATGGAAAAAAGAAGGCAAGCATAAATGGTATGGAGACAGAAAGCAAACGACAATATGGCACTTTGATAGGCCATCTAAAAGCAAGCTTCATCCAACAATGAAGCCGATTCCTTTAATGGCTTATCCGATACAAAACAGTAGCTTGACCAATTGTATCGTTCTAGATCCATTTGGTGGTTCAGGCTCTACACTCATTGCATGTGAGCAGACTAATCGAATCTGTCATACGATTGAGCTAGATGAAAAATTTGTAGACGTCATTGTAAAGAGATATGCTGAATTAGTAGGGAAAGATAATGAAATTTACTTGATAAGAGACGGCATCAAGCATACTTACCAAGAGATGTTTGAAGTAATAGAAGAGCTAGACCAAATAAATGAATAAGTAAGTGCAGTACGTTGTATATAACCAACAAAATAAGCTGTGTTTCTTGTGAAAACTATGTGTCTCATGGGCCTACACTAATAAGCACATCAGAGGTAACATGTGTACTACCGAAAGGGAAAACACAAAAACGAAAGGACAAAAACCATGAAAACACAACGGTTTGGAATTGAAATTGAATTTACTGGAATCACAAGAGAGCAGGCAGCAACATGTATACAAAATCAACTTCAAGGTAGTGCCATCAGTTATATAGGAGGCACTTATGATGCTTACCATGTAATAGAGACAACTGATAGGATTTGGAAAATAGTTTCGGATTCAAGTATTGAAGCACAAAGGAAAAGAGGCAAAGAAATTATTTGCGCAACTTCACAATATAAAGTAGAGTTGGTTAGTCCGATTCTGACCTATGAAGATATTGAACCTCTACAAGAAATGATTAGAGCTTTGAGAACATCAGGAGCTTTTACTAATAAAAGTTGCGGTATTCATATTCATATAGATGCTTCGCCACACACACCCTTAACTCTAAAGAACCTAGTTAATCTAATGGCGAGCAAGGAGGACTTACTTTATAAGGCACTTGAAATAGACCCTCAAAGGCTAAGATATTGTAAAAAGGTAAACGAAGAATTGATTACAGCCATTAACAAAAAGAAACCGAAGACTATTGAACAACTAGCAGACCTTTGGTATCAAGGATATGGATGGGAGTCAAGAACAAGACATTATCATCAAAGCCGTTACCATGGGCTTAATCTTCACAGTACTTTTACTAAGGGAACAGTAGAGTTCAGACTTTTTAATAGCACCTTACATGCAGGCAAAGTAAAAGCCTACATCCAATTTTGCTTAGCACTTAGTAATCAAGCACTAACTCAGAAGACAGCAAGTGCAAAAAGAACGCATACCGATAATGAAAAGTACACCTTCAGATGTTGGATGTTACGACTAGGATTAAATGGAGATGAGTTTAAAACTTGCAGGCTACACTTTTTAGCCAACTTAACTGGCAATAGTGCATGGAGAAATGCAGCATGAGATAGAGAACAGGGGTAGGAAACATCCTATCCCTTTAATGAAAGGATGAGAATATGCAAACTAAAATTTATGCTGCTTATGGCAGTAATATGAACCTAGAACAAATGTCAGTTAGATGCCCTAATGCTAAAGTGATAGGAACTGGAACACTTAAGGATTATCATCTTACTTTTAGGGGCCGTTATAAAGGAGTAGCCAATATCGAACCTTGTAAAGGAAAAGAAGTACCAGTTGTACTTTGGGAAATTACAGGGGACTGTGAATCTGCTCTTGACATGTATGAAGGTTATCCAAGACTTTATGAGAAGAAGGAAATCAAGGTCAAGATGAAAGATAAAATGAAAAAGGCTATGGCCTATATAATGACTGATGATTATACGAATATGCCAGCAAAACCAACAGAGTATTATTATCAAGTTATTGCAACTGGTTATGTAGATAATGAACTGGATATTAAGCCATTGGAAGTAGCACTTAGTGAATGTCTAAATGAGGTGGAAGAACAAAATGGATGATTTCTTTACAAAGAAAAACTGTGATAGATGTGGTTGTCCTCTTACAAAAGGCAGGATTATGAGTATGCTAAACACAGATTGTATATGTTTAGAATGTAAGGCTAAAGAAAAATTCCACTCTAGATACGAAGAAGCTAAACAAGCAGAGCTAGAAGAAATTAGAAAGGGAAACTATAATTATGCAGGTCTGCTTCAACAAGGAAAGATAACAGATAAGCTGTATGAACAGATATTAGCAATTAGAGATTTAGGTCAATACAATATGTTGAATGTGGCGGCAATTCAAAAAGAAGCCTATCAAAGAAAGTACTTTGAGTTGGTTAATTTAATTGAAGAAGATCTTAAAGTTTATATGAGTTTTATTTTATATGGTATCAGATAGTATTTTGAGGGCTTACGAAAGTAGGTCCTCTTTTTATGGAAGGGAGGTGGTACCTATGGCACAACGCGGTAGAAAACCTAAGCCAACAGCCATCAAAGTATTAGAAGGGAATCCAGGTAAAAGACCTATTAACACAGCAGAACCTAAGCCTAAAAGTAAAGCACCTAAATGCCCAACATGGCTTGAAGCCGAAGCAAAAAAGGAATGGCGAAGAGTTGCCAAACAACTAGAGCAATTAGGGATACTAACAGAGATAGATATGGCAGCTTTTGCGGGGTACTGCCAAGCCTATGCAAGATGGAAAGAGGCGGAAGAATTTATTAGTAAACATGGTACAATCGTTAAGACACCATCAGGCTATTGGCAACAAGTGCCCCAAGTAAGCATTTCTCAAACTTATCTTAAAATCATGAATAAGTTCTGTGAGCAATTTGGTCTTACCCCATCTGCTAGAAGTAGAATTGCGGTTGAAAATGCAGCAGAAATAGATGACCCAATGGAACTCATGCTTTTTACAGGAGGGAAGAAAGATGTACGATGAGGCCAAAGCACAAAGAGCAGTTAATTTTATAAATTGTCTTAAGCACACTAAAGGGCAATGGAGAGGTGTTCCTTTTGAACTATTGCCTTGGCAAGATAAAATTATTAGAGATCTCTTTGGTACTGTAAAAGAAAATGGGTTTAGACAGTATAATACAGCCTATGTTGAAATACCAAAAAAGAATGGTAAGAGTGAGCTTGCAGCTGGTGTGGCATTGTACATGACTTGTGGAGATAATGAGTGGGGAGCTGAGGTTTATGGATGTGCTTCTGATCGGCAACAAGCATCTATTGTTTTTGATGTAGCAGTAGAAATGGTAGAGCAATGCCCTGCTCTTAAAAAGCGTATTAAACCAATTATGTCAGTGAAGCGATTAGTTTATAAACCGACAGGAAGTTTTTATCAAGTATTATCAGCAGAAGCTTATACTAAGCATGGGCTAAATGTTCATGGTGTTATATTTGATGAACTTCACTCTCAGCCTAGTCGGGAGTTATTTGATGTTATGACTAAAGGATCTGGAGATGCAAGAACACAACCTTTATTTTTCTTAATAACAACAGCAGGCACAGATAGAAATTCTATATGTTTTGAACAACATCAAAAGGCAGTTGATTTATTAGAAGGTAGAAAGATTGATCCCACTTTTTATCCAGTAATTTATGGGATAGAAGATGAGGATGATTGGGGGTTAGAGGCTAATTGGTATAAAGCGAATCCTTCACTTGGCCATACGATAGATATAGAAAAAGTAAGAAATGCGTACAATTCAGCAAAGGAGAACCCTGCTGAAGAAAATATCTTCCGTCAGCTTAGATTGAACCAATGGGTTAAGCAATCCTTAAGGTGGATGCCTATGGATAAGTGGGATGAGTGTGCTTTTTCAGTAGACTTAGATTATCTCAAGGGAAGGGAGTGTTATGCAGGACTTGACCTTTCAAGTACAACGGATATAACAGCTTTTGTACTTGTATTTCCACCAAGAAGAGAAGAAGAGAAGTTTGAGATTGTCCCATACTTTTGGATACCTGAAGACAATCTTAAATTGAGAGTAAGACGTGACCATGTACCTTATGATGTTTGGGAACAACAGGGATATATCAAAACAACAGAAGGAAATGTGGTTCACTATGGTTTTATAGAAGCTTTTATAGAAGAATTGGGTACAAAGTTCAATATTAAAGAAATTGCTTTTGATAGGTGGGGTGCAGTACAAATGGTACAAAACTTAGAGGGTATAGGATTTACAGTAGTTCCTTTTGGACAAGGTTATAAAGACATGTCTCCACCATCTAAGGAACTTATGAAGCTTACTTTGGAAAAGAAGATAGCACATGGTGGTAATCCGGTTTTGAGATGGATGATGGATAATATTTATGTAAAAACAGATCCAGCAGGTAATATTAAACCAGATAAAGAAAAAAGTACTGAAAAGATTGATGGTGCAGTAGCAACAATTATGGCACTTGATAGAGCCATAAGGCATAAAGATGATGCTGGTAGTGTATATGATGATAGGGGCATTTTAATATTGTGATTTTAAAATCTTCATACTATAATACGAAATATATTTAATAAAATATGGAGGTCTAGGATGCTCGATAAATTAAAGGAAATTTTACTACAAAGTGAACTACAAAGTCTATTTAAATTAAGAACTGAAAATGATAATACAATGTGTCCTAATCCACATGTGTGTTATAGAGTTAATTCAAATATATACAAAATTAGATCTTTTGAATTATGGGGAAATAAAGATAATTGCTTCTTTAGAATATATCACGCAAAAGAGATAAATGAGGAACTAGAAAAAGAATTAAATGGTTTACCAGAAACAAAAAAATCTACAACGGTAACGATAGATTATGTTTCATCAGACTATACTAGTTTAGCTAAAAGAATAAAAAATATCCTACTAGATACAAATATAATTAATAAATGTCGTATGAGTAGCAAGTATGCAAGAACCTCAAGATTTGAAGGTTTGGAATTACCTGATATTGATACATCAGATAGTAATGTTTTAGGACAGGTATATACATGGAGAGATATCATCAGTATATATGAAGATGAGTCATCAGATAATAAGTTAAAGGAGATTCTGAGTAAAAAGGGAATTTATATTCAACGTTCTAGAGATGGAAAAAGTAGATATATTGGTAGTGCATATGGAGAAGAAGGTATAATAGGACGTTGGATGAAACATCTTAATTCTAATGGAGATGCGCAACATTTAAATTTATTTGTTTTAGAGAATGGATACAATGAAGTAGTATTTTCAGTAATAGAATTCTATGAAGCAGATGATATTATTAAACGTGAAAAAATGTGGAAAGATATTTTAGGAACTATAAATTATGGTCCTTATAATGGTGTTCAGTTAAATAATAATTAGCATATGTAAGATATTTTTACTCTAATATAAGTTTTTTATAATGATGAAGGAGAAGTAATATGATAAATATAGTAAAATTGTTTCGATCAAGGGATAAACCTAAGAATAGCCTCCTAGGGAATGCTTATAGCTTTTTCTTTGGTGGAACTTCAAGTGGTAAGTTTGTAAATGAAAGAAGTGCTATGCAGACTGCTGCAGTTTATGCCTGTGTCCGTATCTTGTCAGAGACCATTGCAGGATTACCACTTAGTGTATATGAGTATACCGATGTAGGTAAAGAGAAGGCAATGAATCACTCGCTTTATTATCTGCTTCATAATGAACCTAATCCAGAGATGACTTCGTTTGTGTTTAGAGAAACACTAATGAGTCATCTTTTATTATGGGGAAATGCCTATGCTCAGATTGTTAGAGATGGTAATGGGAAGGTACTTTATTTATACCCACTTTTACCGGATAGGATGATTGTAGATAGAGATGCCAATGATAGGTTGTATTATCAATATCAAACAGATACAGGGTTGATTATTCTATCTCCAGAAGAGGTATTACATATACCTGGGCTAGGGTTTGACGGTGTCATAGGATATTCACCTATTGCTATGGCTAAGAATGCAGTGGGGATGGCAATTGCTACAGAGGAGTATGGTGCATCCTTCTTTGCAAATGGGGCTAATCCTGGTGGTGTACTCGAACATCCTGGAGTTGTGAAAGATCCTAAAAGGGTGAGAGAAAGCTGGAATGCTGTTTATCAAGGAAGTAAGAATGCGCATCGTGTTGCAGTATTAGAAGAAGGGATGAAATTTCAATCTATAGGTATTCCTCCTGAGCAAGCACAATTTTTAGAAACACGTAAATTTCAAATTAATGAGATAGCTCGAATTTTTAGGATTCCACCACACATGATTGGTGATCTTGAAAAGTCGAGCTTTTCTAATATAGAGCAGCAATCTCTTGAGTTTGTAAAATACACACTCGATCCTTGGGTAGTACGTTGGGAAATGGCCATGCAAAAAGCGCTCTTATCCACGAGTGAAAAGAAAAAGTATTTTATTAAATTCAACGTAGATGGCTTACTTCGTGGGGACTATGCTTCACGTATGCAGGGCTATGCAACCGGTAGACAAAATGGATGGCTTTCATCTAATGATATTAGAGAACTTGAAAATATGAATCGAATACCCCAAGAGGAAGGTGGCGATTTATATCTGATAAATGGTGCTATGACTAAGTTAAAAGATGCAGGAGTCTTTGCTAATAGCAAAAAAAACACGATAGATCATGAAAATAAGGAGAGTGAGGGGATGTAATGAAGAAGTTTTGGAATTGGGCTAAAAATGAAGATAGCACACGAACACTTTACTTAGAAGGCGCTATTG
>JAGAVZ010000153.1 GCA_017941635.1 Cellulosilyticum sp. | reverse complement strand
TGCGCAACATCCATTGGAATTACTGGTACATCATATTCTCTTGCTAGTTCATTGGTAGCATCCACTACTTCTGCATCAAACGGTTTCTTGGTATTATATACCACAATGAAAGGTTTACCTAAACGTTTTAATTCGCTAATAGCACGCTGCTCCCCTTCTATGTAGCTGCCTCTAGAAATATCTGTAAAGCTACCATCTGAAGTTACCACAATACCAATGGTGGAATGATCTGTAATGACTTTTTTGGTTCCTACTTCTGCAGCTTGTGTAAATGGGATTTCCTCATCGAACCATGGTGTTTTGACCATACGTGGCCCATTATTATAAAAATGTCCTTCTGCTTCTGGTACAACATAGCCTACACAGTCGATCATCCTTACTTTTACATCAAAATCTCCACCAATTGTTATGGCTACTGCTTCATTTGGAATAAACTTAGGTTCTGTAGTTGTAATCATTTTACCATCACCACTTTGTGGCAGTTCATCTTGTGCGCGTTCCTTATAATGCTCATTTTTAATATTAGGTAGCACTAGTGTCTCCATAAAGCGCTTGATAAAAGTAGATTTCCCCGTTCTTACAGGCCCTACTACACCTATGTATATATCCCCATTTGTCCTCTCTGAAATATCTTTGTATATATCGTAATATTCCATAGCTTATACCTCCTATATTTAAATTGTATGGGTACATTTAAATATATTGTACAAATGAAGGATATATACCTATCTTTATCGATTTTATTTCGTACTTTTTAAAGATTGCTGCTAATGTTCATCTTTTTTATCACGCATCATCAGTACATCAATTGTTTCTTTTACAGGTTGTTTCTCAAATAACACTTTGTAGATTGCCTCTAAAATAGGCATCTCTACTTTATATTTTTTCATTAATCCATAAGCTGCCTGAGTCGTTGGTACACCTTCTACAACCATATTGACACGCTCCATAGCTTCTTCAATTGTTAACCCTTGACCGACTAACTCTCCTGCTCGTCTATTACGACTATGTCCGCTTGTACAAGTTACAACAAGGTCCCCTATTCCAGTAAGTCCTGAAAAAGTAGATTGCTTGCCGCCCATAGCAACACCTAGGCGGGTCATTTCAGCAATTCCTCTTGTAATGAGCGCAGCCTTTGTATTATCACCATATCCCATACCTTCTACAATTCCAGCGGCTAGTGCAATGACATTTTTTAAAGCACCACCTAATTCTACACCTATTAAGTCATCATTGGTATACACTCTAAAATACTGATTCATAAAAAGTTCTTGAATCTCATAGGCTTTTTCCACTTGCTTACTACTTACTGTTACAGCTGTAGGAATACGTCTTGCCACTTCTTCTGCATGACTTGGACCTGATAGTACAACAACTGGATTATTTACTTCTTCTTCAATAACATCCCCCAAGCAGAGTAATGAGTGATCTTCAATTCCCTTTGATACATTCACAATAATTGTTTTTTCTTTAATCACCTCTTTCATCATCCGAACCGTTGACCTAATCGCTTTTGATGGAACAGCAATAATCGCTACATCTGTATCTTCTAAAGCTTCTTTCATATCAGAAGTAAACTTGATTTCAATCGGAATTTTAATACCTGGTAAACATCTCTTATTCTCTCTATGCTGAAGAATTTCATCTTTCTCCTGTTCACTATAACACCAAAAGATAACTTCATTTTTATTTGCATGCAGCAAGAGGCCGAGTGCTAAGCCCCAGCCTCCTGCTCCAATGACAGTGATTTTTTTCACTTTCATTCCTCCATATGGTTACTTTTTACTTGTTAATTTTGCCTCAGTTCCGTTCATAAGACGTATGATGTTGGCTTTATGTCTATAGAAAGTAAAAGCTGTAATCATAAAAGCTAAGATCATGGCTTCTATACCAATGCTACCTTGGCCAGCATATGCTACACTAATTAAAATAGGTAACGATGCTGTCATTAATAATGAACTAATCGATACAATACGTGTGATGCCAAAGCAGATTAAAAACACTGCTGCAGCTACTAAAAACAGTCTAAAATCAATACCGATTAAAGTTCCCGCAGTGGTTGCAATCCCTTTTCCACCTTTAAAATTAAAGAACAAAGGATAACTATGCCCTAAAATGGCACCAGTACCACTATAAAGTGCAATTAAAATTGTTGCATTTTGGTGATTGCCACCGAAAATGAGCTTAGCCAATGCGATAGCAATCACTGCTTTAAAAATATCAATCAAGAGCACTAATACACCCGCTTTTTTACCTAATACACGGATTGTATTTGTTGTTCCTGCATTACCACTTCCATGTGATCTAATATCAATGCCTTTAAATCTACCTACTAAAATAGATGCTTGTACACCGCCTAACAGATACCCAATCAGTAATGCCCCTAATCTATACATTTTTATTCTTTCGCCCCTTTTTGTCTTACAATAAAGCGTACTGGAGTTCCTTTGAATCCAAACGCTTCCCTCATTTGATTTTCAATATAACGTTGGTATGAGAAGTGCATTAATTCTTTATCATTTACGAAGATAACGAATGTTGGTGGTTTAATACTTACTTGTGTCATATAGAAGATTTTAAGTGGTTTACCTTTATCACTTGGTGGCTGATTCATTGCCATTGCTTCATATAACACATCATTTAATACACCTGTACTAATACGTTGTGATTGATTTTGTGCAATTGCATAAATTGTATCAAATAATTTTGGAATTCTTTGACCTGTTAATGCTGAGATAAACATACATGGTGCATATTGCATATACGCTAATGTATTTGTAATGTCTTTGAGGTAGTGATTCATTGTTTTATCATCTTTTTCAATAGCATCCCATTTATTTACAACGATAATACAACCTTTACCTGCTTCATGTGCCATACCTGCAATTTTTGTATCTTGTTCTGTAATACCCTCTTTGGCATCAATCACAATTAAGACAACATCTGCACGATCAATGGCTGCTAATGTACGAATAATACTGTATTTCTCAATATTTTCTTTGATTTTACTTTTTCTTCTGATACCCGCAGTATCAATTAATACATAAGTTTGTCCATCCATCTCTACTTCTGTATCGACAGAGTCACGTGTTGTTCCTGCAATATCACTTACAATAACACGCTCTTCACCTACGATTTTATTAACAAGTGAAGATTTACCTACGTTTGGCTTACCGATGATCGCAACACGAATTTTGTCATCCTCTTCTTCATTATCTGCATCTTGTGGGAAGTGTTTAACAACTTCATCTAACATATCCCCCATATTTAATGCTTGTCCTGAAGAAATTGGAATAGGCTCTCCTAAACCAAGGTTATAGAATTCGTAAACGCCCATCATTTGATGAACCATATCATCTACTTTATTAACAACAAGTACAACTGGTTTGTGTGAACGACGTAACATATTCGCTACGTGTGTATCGGCATCTGTCATCCCTGTTTTTACATCTACTAAGAAGATAATCACATCTGCTGATTCAATTGCTGCTTCAGCTTGTCTTCTCATTTGGCTTAAAATGATATCTGTACTATCTGGCTCAATACCACCTGTATCAATTAATGTAAATTTGTGATTTAACCATTCTACATCTCCATAAATACGGTCTCTTGTTACACCTGGCATATCATCTACAATCGATGTTTTTGTTCTAGTTAATCTATTAAATAATGTGGACTTTCCAACATTCGGTCGTCCAATTACGGCTACAATTGGTTTACTCATTTTGTTTCTCCTTCTGGTCATTAAATCTTGGTTATAATACATGTTTCCTTATTATAACCAAGATTATGTTTTATTCTTTAGTACTTAAACTAAGTATGATTATAATTTAAGCATTCTTTTACATGGTGTCAAGTGTATTCTCATCTTAATTCAGACACATAAAAGCACCTAATGTCCCTCTCTTACCACCTGTCTTTCGATGTGAGAAGAAAATTTGATCCATACAACAGGTGCAAATACCTGATACAATAATATTTTCTTCTGGTACACCAACACTACATAAGCTTTGTTTATTGCATGCCCATAAATCAATCGTATACTTATCTTTGCTCTGATTATAAGTTATAAAATCAGCATTAGGAAATTGTGATTGGAAACAACTTGCGACATCTTCATGCACTTCAAAATGACATGGACCTATTGATGGTCCAATAGCAATTTGAATCTCTGAAACAGGTATGCCTTCTCTATTTCGCCATGTTTCAATCATTTTCTTTCCAATTTCATGAACTGTGCCTCTCCACCCTGAATGAGCCATTCCTATGATACCATATTTTGGTGCATAAAAAAATAGGGGTACACAGTCTGCATAATGTGTTACAAGTGTTACACCCTGCTCATTTGTATAAAAACCATCCATACTTTCCCATTTATTAGGGATTAAGATACCATTTCCGCACTCTTTATGCCCTACTTTGGTAATTTGTGTTTCATGGACTTGTTTAGAAAGTACTAAACTTTCAAAAGGCACCTCTAGTGCTTTACTGATACGCTTATAATTCTCAATGACATTCTCTTCTTTATCTCCACGATTAAAGCCAAGATTTAATGTCGCTAAATCGCCTTCACTTACGCCTCCTGAACGTGTTGAAAAACCATGTGTCATTCTTTCATCATTTTCCCAAGGTGTAAAGATCAAATAAGTAAGCTCTTCTTTTGTTACAAACTTATAAGATACTGGATCAGTCATCTCTAATTCCTCCTAAAAAGCAGCCACTAAATGTGTCAATTGATGATCCAAGATTTCAATGACATCAAAACGGCAAGACTGTTCTCTTCCAATGTGCGTCAATAAAAAATACTGCGCTGTACGTATAATATGCCTCTGCTTCCTATACGTAACAGCCTCTCTTGGATAACCAAATTGCTTTGTCTTTCTATATTTTACTTCAATAAAAACAATATATTCATGATCTTTTGCAATGATATCAATTTCTCCAAATCTAGAACGAAAATTGTGGCAGATAATCTCATATCCTTGCTTTACTAAATACTCACTTGCCAGCGTTTCATAATAACTACCTACCACACGCTTATTGGGTACGTCCTTTTGCTTTTGCGTATAAGTCATCCATGTCACCTACAAAAATTAAGATTCTTGCCACTGCTTCATAGAGTTCTGCAGGAATAGTGTCTCCTAATTCTAACTCTGTTAGAATTGTAGCCAATTTGTCATCTTTATAAACAGGCACTTGACTTTTTTCAGCTTCATTTAAAATATTTTCTGCTACTTTACCTGTTCCACTTGCAACAACTATTGGTGCAACCATATCTTCCGTATAAGATAAAGCAACTGCTTTTTTAGTCTTCTTATTAGCTGCTTTTTTTGACATTATTCCTCCCCCTTATCATCTTAAATCCTAAAATCTAAGCGATTTAATCCATCTTCCTTTTTAGAGATTTTTTCTGTGGCTGTTTGTTGCAAACATTCTAAATGAATCTCTCCTATTGGAACAATGGTATCTTCCATTAATGTCCTAAGTTCTTTTTTATGATTTTGCATGTGTTTTAAGATTTCATCATTTGTTACTTTAATTCTTAATCCAAGTTCATCCTTTTCTTCTTTTAAGTGAATTTCTATATGTTTTAAACTTGGCATATCTAGCGCTAAAATAATATACATCCCATTAGACGCTTGATTCCCTTTTTTATTCTTTTTAGGCTTGAAGAAATAAAGTTCACCTGTTGTCTGTTGGTCATTAATCTGTAGTGGAAAACAGTAATATTGTCCTTGCATTTGGTATTTATCAAGTGCTTGTGTCATTTGCTCTAAGCTGCTAAGTACTTGACTAGTTCCTTCTTGCTTCACATAGGATTTGACATCCTCAAGTATTTCTTTTAATCGATCACTTACTTCATCTAACTTTTCTAGTTCTTTCGGATGTTGCATTAAATCTTTTTGATGAACTGCTAAGTGTTTGTGACCAAACTGTTTAGCCAGTTCCTTTAACTCCTCTTTTGACAGAAACTGCAAAACATTCTTTAATACCTGTATTTTTTCTTTCATAGAATCTGTACTTTCAAAATCAAGTTGTTGTGCCTCTTTCATAAGTGAATCTAACGTTGCTTTAGAAGATAATAAATTTTCCTTATCTACATTATATGTTAAAAGACCTTCTTGTGATTTTGCTGATTGTATCAGTTGTTCTAGTGTCTGTGTAATAATTTGCTTAAGCAAATCATTTGGACTATATTGACTTAAGGTGCTTGTTAATTCTACACCTTCTGAATGTCCCATTGTTTCAAAAGTTTCATCTAACAAATGATTAAGCACTTGCAGGCCCTCATTCCTGAACCTCGTAACAAGCTGCATTTCTTGTTCACTTAAAGTTCCTGCTTGACCTTTGATATTGATCAAAGCTTCACTCGGTAAATCATAGTGTTTCGCTAAATGATAGACTTGAAGTAACTGATTTTTTACAAGTGGTAATTGACCATCTATCCACTTTCCAACAAGCTGTTTCATTTCTTGATTTTGAGGGAGTTGCATTTCTTTAATAACTGCACTTTCTATATCTTGCTCTTTATTTAATGCATGATTTTTTTGCACACATTCAAGCTCTAAATGCTGCCTACTTTTCCCAACCACTAAAAAATCCAATAGTCCATCAGACATAATATGTTGAGGGATCTGTGCTAAAAGCTTCAAACCATTTTCCAATTTTAATAGAGTTTGATCTTCCTGCGAAATAATCTTACCACTTAGTACATCCCCCAACTGAATTTTTGAAAGGGCTAGCATAGCTTCTTTATTTTGTACATCACTACCATTTATTAAATTTGTTAAAATCTGATTACTCGTATCTTGTTTTACACTCAAATGATTAATATCTTGAATCACTATATCCCCTCATTTTTTAAAAATGATTTACGATGTAATGGTGTTATACCCTTTTGATAAATTCCTTCGTAATGTTTTTGACTACCATAACCTTTATTACTTTCCCAGTCATACCCTGGATAAATCGTCGCATATTCTTCCATCATACGATCTCTTGTTACTTTAGCTATTACACTGGCGGCTGCAATGCTTGCACTTTTATTATCTCCACCGATAATAGCATGCTGCTCCACTGAAACACCAGGAATTTCTTTATTTCCATCTACCAATATGGTTTTATAATCTATACCTATCTGACTAAGTGCCTCACGCATTGCTTCAAAAGTGGCTTGTAATATATTGATTTCATCAATACGTTCTGCATCTACAACGCCTACTCCAATCGCTAATGCGTGTGCTTTAATTTGCTTAAAAAGTTCTTCCTTTTGAGCATGATTAAGTTTCTTTGAGTCTTTTAAACCTAGTAGTTCTACTCCTGAAGGTAATACCACTGCTGAAGCAACTACTGGACCTGCTAGTGGACCTCTTCCAACCTCATCTACACCAACTAACACTTCATGCCCGTCAAAGACTTCATCAAATGCCATACGCATTGCCCATTCATTTTTTATTGTTTCATGTTGTTTGTATTTCTTTTGATATTGTGTAATCAATTTCTGAACACCAGTTCGTTCATCATGTTCAAATTGTTTAATTGTCTCTAAGAGATTTTCTAAGGATGTTGCCTTTAATATAGCTTCTATATCTTTAATTTTCATGTTTCTACCACCTTTATTTAATGCTCCCTATTCCTTGAATAGGTAAGATTCTATAGCCTGCTTTGGCAATAATTCGATTTCTTGATACTGGACCAAATGCACGGCTATCACTACTATTTCTTCGGTGATCACCTAACACAAAATAAGATCCTTCTGGTACAACATATGGAAAATCAATTGTGGCATGTGAAAACGGAAAAGTTACGTTCATCTCAGTTAAATAGCTTGATTCATCTAATTCACTTCCATTAACGTAGACTTTGCCATCCACAATATCAATTAAGTCACCCGGCTCACCAATTACACGTTTGATCAAATGTTCTCCTTCATGTTCAAATACAATAATTTCACCACGTACAGGATCACGATAATAATACGATAATCGATTCACAAGTAAATGGTCTCCTGGATTAATGGTTGGTACCATTGACTGCGTTGGTACCTGTGTATGACTCATAATAAAACACGAAATGAGCAGTGCGGCTAAAATGGCAAGTGTTGGTTCCTTTATCTTTTCAGCAATTAATTTATAGGTCTGTAAGCCCTTGTTCATATTAACCACACCCCCTCCTATTTCAACTTACCAATTTGATTAAATGGATAAATTTTAATCCATGCTTTGCCATAAATATCCTCTCTGGCAATTGCACCTAAATAACGACAATCTTGACTTACCATACGATTATCTCCTAATAGGAAATAATGATCTTCTGGTACAATATAAGGAAACTCAATAGGATCCATACCAAAAGGTTCTGATGTCATCCCTTCTGCAAGATAGGCTGATTCATCTAACATTTCTCCATTGCGATAAACCTTTCCATCAATAATATCGATTTCATCCCCAGGTTTACCAATCACACGTTTAACCCAACTTTCATCCCCATGTTTAAATACAACAATTTCTCCATATTCCGGGTCTCTATAATAATATGGTAGCATTGTTGTTAAGACATGATCGCCTTCATTAATTGTACTTACCATTGATGAGGTTGGTATTTTATTATGGCTTATAATAAAAATAGTAAATAATAAGGCAACTAATACAATCAGTACTAATTCTTTAATAAACTCTAATCCTCTTTTTACACCGCCCAATATACTTAACATACATCCACTTCTTTCTTTTTATGTCTTATATTGCTTTTTAGGTGAGTTTTCCTATTTGATTAAATGGATAAACTCTATAAATAGCCTTTCCAGTAATCTCCTTTTGGCTAATCGCACCTATATATCGACAATCATAGCTTTCAAGTCTATTATCACCTAATAAAAAATAACAGTCCTCTGGAATTGTATATGGATAAGTAACCACTGTATCCAAAATTGGATTTAGTCCTGATATTCCCTTTTCTGATAAGTAAGTTGATTCATCTAAAATCTCATCATTAATATATACATTTCCATCCTTTATTTCTACCGTTTCACCAGGCAAACCAATGACACGTTTAATCCATTTCTCTTCATCTGGTCCATTAAAAACAACCATTTCTCCTCTTTGAGGTGCACGATAATAATATGGAAGCATAGAAATAATTAAACGATCCTCTATATTAAGTGTTGGGATCATCGAGCCACTTGGTATTTTATTGTGACTCATTATAAAGGTCATAAAAAGGACAATACAAAAAATCATCACAGTCATTTCTTTTAGTTCTATGAGTATTTTTTTTAATCTCTGATTGTTCATTTATAACCCCCTCTATTATCTGTTTACTTTGATGATGGGTTTTCTATGCTGATTTTTCCCCACTTGCCGGCTCTAAACTCATCAATAATAATTTGTGCTGTACGTAATTCGTCTAATTGACCACCTGCACCAATTAATCCTCTTTTTAAGCCAATTGCTTGAAAAGCCTCATAGCCATCTGATGGTAACTCTACCTTATAACGTGTCTCAAGGGCACCTTTAAATTCTTTTAGTCCTTGTTCTAAGAGGCTAATCGCAATATCACGATTATCTAAAATATTATCATTGATTGAACCAATATACGCGAGATGTTTAGCTACATTTTGATCCTCAAATTTAGGCCATAAAATACCTGGCATATCTAATAGTTCAAATCCTTTACGAATTTTAACCCATTGTTTACCACGAGTAACTCCTGGTTTGTCACCTGTTTTAGCTGTTCCTTTTCCTACAAGTGAGTTAATAAAAGTAGACTTTCCGACATTTGGAATTCCTACAATCATGGCACGAATTGGTCTATAAATACGACCTCTTGCTTTATCTCTTTCAATTTTTTCTCTTAAAAGATCTTCTGCAATTTGTACAACCTCTTTGATACCTTTACCACTTGTTGCAATGATTGGTACAACTTTTACATTATGCTGACTGTACCAGTTAATCCATTCCTTTGTCACTTTTTCATCAGCTAAATCTGCTTTATTTAAGATAATAATTCGCATCTTATTTTGTGCTAATTTATCAATATCTGGATTCTTTGTACTATAGGGTGCACGAGCATCTAATAATTCGATAACAATATC
>JAGAVZ010000152.1 GCA_017941635.1 Cellulosilyticum sp. | reverse complement strand
GAAAAATGCTCAAGGGATTAAAGCACTTTCTCAAAATGGCAATGTCCTTTCAACTGAAATCATGGGACGAGCTACACATCTTTGCCATCAACTTCAATTAGTTTCTGAAGAAACCACTAAGGTTTATCAAAATATTTTAAGCAAATCTCAGGAAGCGATTAAACAAGGTGAATCGGTCAATCAAATTAACCATCTTACCAATGCGATTACTTCTATCTCTAAGCAAACAAGCTTACTTGCTTTAAATGCTTCTATCGAGGCTGCACGTGCTGGTGAGGCTGGAAAAGGATTTTCAGTTGTCGCAAGTGAAATTAATTCATTGGCACATCAAACCGCTGAAACAGCAACAGATATTACACACATCATTACAGATGTTCATCAAGCTTTTGCGAACCTAACAGCCTGTTGAGATGAAACCTGCCATTTCTTAAATCAAGTGGTTCTCTCTCACTATCAAGATTTTATGTCTATGGGCAAGCAGTATCGTAATGATGCAACTTCTATTCAAGATAATATGATGATTATTACGAATCAAACAGCAGATTTGTCTGATACGATTTCACAAGTGACAGAGTGTATGGAAGGTATTAATAGTACTATTTCTGAAGTAAGTTCTGGTATCTTAGAAATCGCTATGAGTACATCTGATATGAGTAAAGATGCTTATCAAACAACTGCTCAGACTCAAGAAACCATTCTTGCACTTGATGAACTAAAAAAAATTGTGGACTCCTTTACACTTCATTAAGCATTAAGTTTATAGCATAAATCGAACTTCATATCTTTAAAATAAGGTAAATAAAAATCAGATGTCTAAGATAAATTCTTAAAGCATCTGGTTTTTATTTGTTTTATATCATAGATTTTACACTATAGTTTTCATGCGATTATATAACTATAATATTCTCTATTTACGCTGTTGTAACTCTATCGCTACATCATCCCAATTAATACCTTTCACTGCCATCATAACTGTTAAATGATACATCAAATCTGCTACTTCAAAAACTAATTCTTTATTATCATTATCTTTAGCTGCAATAATAACCTCTGTACACTCTTCGCCTACTTTCTTAAGGATTTTATTTAATCCTTTATCCATTAGGTAATTGGTATAAGAACCTTCTTTTGGATTTTCTTTACGTTCAATTACGGTACTGTAGAGTTCTGCAAGCATTTGATTATTTTCCATTTTCATCACTTCTTGCTTTGTCTTTGGTAAATCTTCTTTAAGTTCTCTATAGAAACAACTAGAGTTTCCTGTATGACAAGAAATACCTCCTACTTGTTCAATTTGCATAAGAAGTGTATCGCCATCACAGTCTACAGCAATACTTTTTAAATATTGATAGTGTGAAGAGGTTTCACCTTTAAGCCAAAGCTGCTGGCGACTTCTGCTAAAATAATGTACGCGTCCTGTCTCTAAAGTCTTTGTTAAAGCTTCTTCATTCATATATGCTAACATTCTCACTTTTTTAGAGTGATAATCTTGCGCAATCACAGGTATAAGACCTTTTTCATCATACTTTACTGCTTGTAAAAATTCTTCTTTATTCATAAAATTGCCCCCCAAGCTTGATCTATAGTCTTACCGGAACGCCTTGCGTTCTTAGATAGTGTTTTAAATCTTTGATTTCTAATTCTTTAAAATGGAAAAGTGAAGCGGCTAATGCTGCATCTGCCTTTCCTTCATTGAAAGCTTCTAAAAAGTGTGCTTTATTTCCTGCACCACCTGATGCAATCACAGGAATCTGGACTGCCTCACTAATCGCTCTAGTCAGCTCTAAATCATAACCTTGTTTGGTACCATCACAGTCCATACTAGTTAAAAGAATTTCTCCAGCACCTCTTTGCTCTGCTTCCTTAGCCCAAGCCACTGCATCAATCCCTGTAGGAATGCGACCACCATGAATATATACTTCAAAGCCACCTTCTGCCTTGCGCTTGGCATCAATAGCTACCACAATACATTGATTTCCAAAGCGTTCAGCGCCTTGATTAATGAGGTTAGGGTCTTTAATTGCAGCTGAATTCATTGAAATTTTATCTGCACCTGCATTTAAAATATTACGAATATCCTCAATACTACGAATCCCTCCACCCACCGTAAGTGGAATAAATACCTCACTTGCTGTACGTTCTACCACATCTAAAATAATATTACGTTCATCTGAGGAAGCTGTAATATCTAAAAAAACCACTTCATCTGCACCAGCATCACTATATGCCTTAGCAACTTTTACTGGATCTCCTGCATCAATTAAATTAACAAAATTGACCCCTTTTACAACTCTACCACCCTTAACATCTAAGCAAGGGATAATACGTTTGTTTAACATATTCCCCATCCTTTCCTTTATAAAAAGCCATAATCCATTGTCCAAACTATGTCCTTTATTTCAACCTATTGAACTCTACTATTTTACTGTATTGACATATTAAGCTTTAAATAAGGCAACAGCCTCTTCTAGTTGAATTGCACCTGTATAGATTGCCTTACCAATAATGGCTCCATGTACACCAATAACTTCTAACGCTTTTAAATCTTCTAATGAAGAAACCCCACCTGATGCTATAATTTGGAGATTTGTTTCATCAACTAATTTTTTCGTTTCTTCAATATTAGGACCTTGCATCATACCGTCCTTTGCAATATCTGTATAAATAACCGTTTGAACACCCATTTTTTCAAGCTCTTTACAAAATGAAAGCGCTGTTGTATCAGTAACTTCAAGCCAGCCTTCTACTGCAACCATTCCACCTTTTGCATCCACACCTACTACAATTTTCTCTGCTCCAAAGGTATCAATGGCTTCTTTTACAAGTGCTTTATTTTTAATCGCTGCACTGCCTAGAATGACACGATTTACTCCTCGTTCAAGTTGTACTTTAATATCATCTATCGAACGAATACCGCCACCTAATTCAATAGGAATCTCAACAGCATCTACAATTTGTCTAATGGCATCTCCATTAATGCCTCTTCCTGCCTTAGCACCATCAAGATCTACTATATGTAAAAAATCTCCACCAAGACTTTCCCATTTCTTTGCCATCTCTCCTGGGTTATTTCCATATACTGTTACTTCATTATAGTCTCCTTGTAAGAGCCTCACACACTTGCCATCTTTTAAGTCAATTGCTGGATATAATTTCATCTCTTATATGCCTCCAAAATTCTTTAAAATCTGTAACCCTACTGTTCCACTTTTTTCAGGATGGAACTGTGTGGCAAAAACATTATCTTTTTGAGCCGCTACTGCAATACGACTGCCATAATCAGTATAACAACTTACCACATCTGCCTGTGTTTCTAAATAATAAGAGTGGACAAAGTACACTGAACTTTGCTCCTCTATTCCTTTAAATAAAGGCTCTGGTTTCACAATCTCAAGAGTATTCCATCCCATATGTGGTACTTTAAGACTTTCCCCATTTTCAAGGCGCATATTTTCTGGCTTAAAGTGTACAATTTCTCCTGGAAGAAGTCCCAGTCCTTGATGTTCACCATATTCATAGCTTTTCTCAAAAACTAATTGCATTCCAAGACAGATACCTAAAAAAGGCGTCCCCTTTTTAACTACTTCATGAATAGCTGCACTCATCCCAGAATCATTTAATGTAGCAATAGCATCTCTAAAGGCACCCACACCTGGTAAAACCACTTTATCTGCTTTTAAAATTGTTTCAGGATTATTGGTAATTTCCGTTTCTAAATCCAAAGCTGTAAAAGCTTTTTGTACACTTTTTAAATTCCCCATGCCATAATCTATAATCGTTATTTTCATGTCTACACCTCCAACATGCCTTTAGTAGACGGTACACCTTTGATACGAGGATTTAATGTAACTGCCATTAAAAGGGCTTTTGCAAAAGCTTTACACATGCCTTCAATGATGTGATGATTGTTTTTACCACGTAAAACTTGGATATGAAGATTCATGCCTGCATTTATCGCCACTGCTCTAAAGAACTCTTCTACCATCTCTGTATCAAAATCTCCTACACGGTCAACTGTAAAAGGTGTATCCACATCTACATAAGGCCTACCAGATAAATCAATAGCGCATAAAATAAGTGCTTCATCCATTGGAATAATCGCCTGACCATAGCGATTAATGCCTTCTTTATTCCCTACCGCTTCTTTGATTGCCTGACCAAGTACAATACCTGCATCTTCCACTGAGTGATGGCAATCCACTTCTAAATCGCCATCCACCTCTACTTCTAAATCACTTAAACTATGCTTACCAATATGAGTAAGCATATGATCAAAGAAACCAATACCTGTTTGAATGGTCGTTTTTCCTTCCCCATCTAAGTTAAGACGAAGTTTAATCTTTGTTTCTGCTGTATCTCTTTGCAAACTTGCTGTTCTCATACACTTAGCTCCTTTAATGCAGTTAGTAGAATTTCATTTTCTTCTGGTGAACCAATAGTAATACGATAATAGTTTTTATTTTCTACAGCCATTTGGCGAATATAAATTTTTCTTTCTCTTAATGCTTCAAAGTAGCCATCTGGTAACTCTACCCAAATAAAGTTTGCTTCAGATGAATACGTCTTAAATCCAAGAGATTTTAGACTTTCAACTACATAAGCTCTTTGACTAATGATTTTCTTTGCATTGGCTCTAAATACTTCCTTATGCTCAATTGCCCAAGTGGCTACCATTTGTGAAAATAGATTTAAGTTATAAGGTGGCTTTACCGCATCAATTAAATCAATTAGTTCTTTGCCTGCAATAGCATACCCCACACGTGCACCTGCTAGTGCATAAGCCTTTGAGAAAGTGCGTAGTACGATGAGATTATCATACTGATGAATAAGTGGAATGACTGAAATACTTTCACTTGCAAAATCCTCATAAGCTTCATCTACAATGACCAATCCATTAGATAATTTTAAAATTGCCTCTATATCTTCTTGTGCCATCACACATCCTGTTGGATTATTAGGATTACAAATAAAAACGACTTTAGGTTGTTCTTTTTCAACCACCGCTTTCATTGCTTCTACATCATAAGTAAAATCCTCTTTAAGAGGTACTTTGATCCCAAGCCCACTATTTAAAAGGGTAAACTCAGAATACATACTAAATGAAGGATGTGGAATTAGTACCTTGTCATCTTCATCTAATACACTGGCTAAAATACAATCAATCAATTCATCAGACCCTACACCACAACTTACATTTTCACACTTTACATCATAAGCTTTGCTAATGGCTTCTATTAACTTAGTGCTATCTGTATCAGGATAACGATTGACCAATAACTGACCCACATTTTCTTTCATATAATTCATTAATTCCTGTGGCGCTCCATAAGGGCTTTCATTGGAATTTAAAATCGTTCCTTCTGTTAAATAAGCTGAGTGATAAGGCTTTAAGCCACTAAATCGGTTACGTAAAAAACGCATTATTTCGCCTCCTCATCCAAACGCACTTGTACAGATAAGGCGTGAGCATGTAAATCTTCGCTCTTAGCAAATTTCACAATATCTTCTCCGATTGGCAAAAGCGCTTCTCTTGTAAAAGATAAAATACTACTTTTCTTCACAAAGTCATCCACACCAAGTGGCGAGAAGAAACGTGCTGTACCGTTTGTTGGTAAAACATGGTTTGGACCTGCCATATAGTCGCCTACAGGCTCTGGTGTATAGTGACCTAAGAAAATGGCACCTGCATTCTTGATTTGTGTCATCACTTCAAATGGTGCTGCAACAGCCAGTTCTAAATGCTCTGGTGCGATTTCATTAGCCAAATCACATGCTGCTTTAAGGTCTTCTACAATAATAATCTTTGAATAGTTGGTTAAAGATTCTTTTAAAATAGCCTGACGTGGCATGATTTCATAGAAATGCGCCACTTCTTTTTGTACTTTTTCTGCTAGACTTTTATCTGGTGTGATTAAAATACTAGATGCTAATTGGTCATGTTCTGCTTGAGATAATAAATCTGCTGCTAAAAAGGTTGGATTGGCACTAGAATCTGCTACAACCAAAATTTCACTTGGACCAGCAATGGAATCAATGCTGACATACCCAAAAACTTCACGTTTAGCAAGTGCCACATAAATATTCCCCGGTCCTACAATTTTATCTACCTTCGGAATACTCTCTGTTCCAAAAGCAAGTGCTGCAATAGCCTGTGCACCGCCTACTTTATAAACATCTGTTACACCTGCAATATACGCCGCTGCGAGTACCTCTTGGCTAAGTTTGCCTTCTTTGTTGGCTGGTGTAGTCATTACAATTTTTTCAACACCTGCTACTTTAGCAGGAATCACATTCATCAAAACAGAAGAGGGATAAGCTGCTTTGCCACCTGGTACATAAACACCTGCTTTTTCAAGTGGCATCACACGCTGACCTAAAATTTCTCCATTCTCTTTGACATCAATCCATGTGTTTTGTTTTTGTTTTTCATGAAATGCCTCAATACGGCTTGCAGAAAGTTTCATCGCTTTTTGTAAATCCGGTGATAGGTTCTCAAAAGCGGCTTTCATTTCTTCTAATGACACTTTTACTTTAGACGCATCCATATCTGGGCAGTCAAATTTTCTTGTATATTCAAATAAGGCTGCATCGCCTTCATTTTTAACACGTCTTACAATTTCTTTGGCAGTTTGGGCAGCTTCTCCTGTATCCATATTACCACGTTCTTTTAAAGTCAATTTTAAAGCTGCTAGTGCTTCTTTACTTTCAATGATTTCAATCATGTCTTAGTCCCCCAATCTTGCTTCAATTTCTTTCATTAAGGTATTAATTTCTTGATGCTTTACTTTGAAACTTGCACTATTGACAATACATCTTGCTGAAAGTGGTACAATTTCTTCTAGTACAACTAAGCCGTTTTCTTTAAGGGTTTTACCACTCTCTACAATATCTACAATGACATCTGAAAGGTCTACGATAGGACCTAATTCAACAGAACCATGTAATTTGATAATTTCTACACTTCTGCCTGTCTGGTCAAAATATCTTTTTGCAATCATTGGATATTTGGTTGCTACCCTAATTAAATTACCACTTTCAAGTAATGCTTTTTTGCTAGGCTCCCCTGCCACAGCCATCATACATTTTCCAAATCCTAAATCTAATACTTCATAAACTTCTCTATTCTCTTCTAAAATCGTATCTTTACCTACAATACCAATGTCGGCTACACCATGATCCACATAAGTAGGTACATCTGATGCCTTAGACAAGAAGAAACGATAATTTCCATCATCACTTGTAAATAATAGCTTTCTTGTATCGCCTTCCATCTCTTTGCATGTGATTCCTAAATCCTTTAATACACCCATAGCTTTTTCAGCAAGTCTCCCTTTTGCTAATGCAAATGTGATTTGTTTCATGGCTCCCCCTCCTATAACTCATTAATGGATTTTTCTTCTATTGTGCCTAGTTCTACATCATAGAAATCAATTTTATCCCCATGTTTAAAGTGCATAACATAACTCAGTCCTGCTTTTTCAGCATAGCTTAGTGCCTCATCAATATCATCTACTAAACTATTTTCAATAATGGTTTGATTTGCCCTTAAACTATCACATACTTCTTCTGCAACTTTTCGTGTCACTACTGTGCTTACAGCAAGTGTACGTTTGGATTGACGTTTATTTAAATCTTTTTGTTTGAGTAGTCGCTGCATTACGAAGTTAATATTCATTCCAAAACCTACTGCTGGTAAGTCCTTACCAAATTTGCAAAGGAGTTTATCATAACGTCCGCCTTCTACTAAAGCAGAACCTACACCTAATGTGAAAATTTGGAACATCATACCTGTATAATATTTTCCATAGCTCATTAAACTAAAATCAAAAATGATATATTCATTCATGCCATAGTTTTCAAGCATTTCGTATAATCTTTCCATTTCTTCTAAAGCATTTTTACTTCTCTTTGAAGGCATTTTGGCTTTTACACTACGCAGTACTTCAATTTGACCTGAGCATTGAATAAGTTCCAATAAAAGTTCCAAAGTGTCTTTCTCCATCTGTGTTGCTTTTAAAACATCCTTTACTTTAACTGCATCTTTTGCATCAATCGCTTTAAATACTTCTTCTTGTTTATCTTTATCTATACCAAAATCTTCTAATATGTATTCTAAAAATTGGCTACTTCCAATGTGTACATTAAACTCTGTAAGACCCACCTCTTGTAAGCACTTAACAGCAATTTTAATAACTTCTGCATCAGATGCCATACTGGTATTGCCTATTAATTCTATGCCCGCTTGCGTAAACTCATGTAACTTACCCTGATAACGCTCTGGATAACGAAAGCTATTGGCAAGATAGCCAAATCTTTGTGGATTGGAAACTTCGTTTTTTTGTGTCCCAATAAGTCTTGCAATAGATCTTGTCATATCACTTTTCAGTGCCATCAGTTCCCCTTGTCTGCTGACTAAGTGATATAAACTTGGTTGTTGATAGCTTTCTTCTCCTAATGCAAAAACATCTAGATACTCAAAACTCGGTGTTTCTACCAAGTTATAACTATTTGTTCTAAAAACTTTCTTTACTTTATTTTGAATCAATTCTTTAAGTGCTGCTTCTTCTCCAATATAATCTTTTACACCTTCTGGGATGTGTAATGCATAATTTTTCATAAGACACCTCACTTTATTGTGGTAAAGTATTAAATTATTAAAGTAAGTATACTCACATTTTTCAAAAAAATCAAGCAAATATTAGATATCTCCTTTTTTTATTGCTTTTTCACACCATTGCCTTGCATTGCTTGTACTTCTTTCGACACCTTGCCCATTAAGATACATATATGCAAGCCAAATCATAGCTGCTTGCATTTCTAAATCAAAATCCACATCTCCTTGCTTCAAATGCTCCTCACAATAGATATATCCTAAATTAAACATGGCTGTATAATTTCCTCTAGCAATGGCTTGGTTATACCAATAACGTGCTTTTTCCAAATTTACTTCAATCCCTTTACCTTCATAGTATAGATTGCCTAAATAATTCATGGCCATACTATTACCATGACTTGCTGCTTTCTCATACCACTTTAAGGCAAGTCTATAATCTTTTGGTACCCCATCTCCTATATAATAAATGTTACCAACATAATTCATTGCCTCAACTGAACCTAACTGGGCCGCTTTTTCATACCATTTTAATGCTAGTGCACGATTTTCTTTAATACCTTCTCCATTAAAGTAACAATGTGCCTTATGCAAAACAGCATGTACGCTCATATCTAATCCTTGATTTGGCTCCTTTGCTTGAGCTACTAATAATGCTTCTTCTCCATTTTCCACCTTAACTAATTGAATCCAAAAATCTACTGCTTCTTCTGCCCATGGCCTTGGAATGAGTTGTTTTTCTAATTGCTTAATCGCATCATATCTTAACTTGATACAATCTACAGTTTCTTGACTTTTTAAAAGTCTATAGAGATTGAGAGGTAAACTAATGGAAAGTAAATAATGCTCATGTCTAGCAAAGGGAAAATAATCCTTTATAAATGCCACACAGCGTTTATATTCTCCATAGATTTCTTCCCCATAATGCTTTTTTAGCTCTAGCATTTTGGATACCATTTGTAATCTCATGCCATTGCCTCCTTTAGATAAATCAGAGCTAATGTAATGTCATCTCCACTACCTAATCTTGTTGTTTCTTCTAACCATTGTGGCAACGCTTTTCTTAAAAGTGGTTCCTGTTCTGATTGTACAATGGATAGATAATCTTTTACTGCTTTAAAAAAGTCTTCAGTGGTCACAAAACTATTGGCATAGCCATCTGTACTCATCAAAAAAAGTTTCTTATTAAAATAGTTTGTAATCGGCTTGCAAATGACTTTAAAATATCTCCAGCACTGATTTTCACATAAAGAATGAGTTTCTACACCATACGTCTTAGGCGCTTCACCTATATACTGAACAACGCCCGTTTCATCAATACAGACTATATCACCATCTCCAATTTGAATAGAAAAAATAAAAGAAGTCGTTACATATAATAGCATTAAAGTCGTTCCATAGAGCTCATACATTTTTTTCCCTTCTAAAGGCTCTCTTTCTTTGATTAAATGCTGATATTTAACGGCTTCTTTCCATCTTTGTTCAACTAATTTTGGAAATTGAATTTCTCCTGTTTGTTTAAGTAAGGTATAGAGTGCCTCTTCTGAATGATGCTTAACCATTTGTCGCATCAATTTTGTCGCTACTTTGGTGGCAAGTTGAGCCCCCTCCTTACTATAAGGACAACGTAAACTGCCATGACCATCTGCTATAGCACAAATCAACCCATTCTCTCCCATCCACTGGTAGCTAATGGCATCTTGACATGGAGCTTGCACTTTTGTGTGCATGGCTCCTGTCACTTGGCTCCAACTCATTTGCCATTTGAATCTACCAGACATCCACTTCCTCCTCACTTACTACAGGAATAGTCTGTACATCCACCATGACATTTTTACTCGTTTCATTCATGGCCCTACTATGTGGCATAGACACTTGTTTGGTTACGGTAGATGCCCATTTAATATATTTAATTAATGCTTCTGGATTATTGGCTTTTAAAACAGGCATTTCGGCATGTGTCACAAACTCTCTTAGTACTTCTTCATCTGCGTCTTGACCAATAGCAATGGCAATTTTAACTGCTTTTTTACCCCATGGTAAGTTTAAAAGTTTATCTAAGCTTTCCTTATAATGGTCTGTTGGCTGACCATCTGATATGAGTACTAAAACAGGTGGTAAAGCCCGTTCTGGCATTGGTGGCATTTCTAATTGCTCTGCTACTAATTCAAAAGCTTTACCCATATCTGTAAGTCCTTCTGCTGCTACGTCTAACCATTCAAACTCCTCAATTGGCGTTGGCGTGGCAATTTGCCATTTTGCCCCTTCTGAAAAAGTAATGGCCCTTATATAAAGCTGTGCATTTGGATTATCCTCAGCTGCCTATTTCATATCGGGGATTGTCTGTCTAATGGCATAGTTCAATGATTGGATTTTTTCTCCCATCATAGAGCCTGAACAATCCACAATCCAAATAAAATGTAATGGCCTAGATGCCATTTCTCCCCCTGGTCTTTTTAATCCTTCTATCATTACAAACTGCCTCCTTAATCTCTCTATCCTCTTGTTATATAGCCTTTTTGCCCTTGCTTAAATAAAATTTGCATGCCTGGTACAAATAGGAAACTTTTCTCCGATGGAACAATCATTTGCGTGCCATCTTCTTTCGTTACAACCAAATCTGATCCTGTTTGATTCTTTAGCCCCCATTTATTAGGGTCCTTAGGATGTCTTGTCACTTCTAAAATCTTATTCGTTAGATCAAACTCACTGTCTAAATGGTGACGATAAATGACTGTATTGGATTTTAAAACAATCTTTCCTTTTGGTAGTGCTAGTATCATTGGGTATTCCAACGATTGATGACATCCCCAACAGGTGGGTCTTGTGCCAAGCTGTGCCTCTCCATTATAAAAAATCTCTACTCCACATTTCGGACAAATCATCATACTTTCCTTTAATTGTAAAAAGGCTCTTTTCCACTGATTTTCTACAATACGTTCCTTTGGATTATGAAGCCCTTTTGTAAAGGAAGTCATAAAAAGTTCTTTAAAAAACTTTGGATAAAATCCCCAGTAAATAATGGCATTGTCTTGATATCCCGCAATTGGACGATTAGAATCATCTTCACTATCCCATATAAAAAGTGGTTCCTTACCATAAAGCTTTTCTCTTGCTGCGAGATCCAAACATTTGATCTTTGCTTCTTTTGCCCCCTCTAGTGGATGGTGCATCATAAATATGTAAAAAAGTAAAACGGCTAGTGAAAATAAGTCTGTCTGTGTACTTGGTCCCTTTTCACCTCTTACAATCTCTGGTGCCATAAAACCAATAGTACCTTGAACGCTCATTTCATCTTGACCATTAATCACAACATTATCATTATCACAAATTAAAACATCTCCTGTTTTGGCATCAAAAAAAGTATTGCCAAAAGATAAATCTCCATATGCATAGCCTAATGAATGAAGCTTTTGGAAACAGTCTGCTAATTCATAACCAATTTTACAAAGTGTATCAAAGGTTGGCTCCGCCTTACGTTTCATCAAATCAATGATGCTTTTATAATGAGTTGGTCTAATCGGCATAATATAGCCAAAGCTTTCATTTGTCTCTATATAGTCCATTGGCCATAAAAACCGTTCATCTGGACTGCCTTTTTGCACTAAATCTTGAATCCTCTTTCTTTGAACGGATGTTGCCATATGTACATGATACCATTTCAACGCATAGTGTCTATTGCCTGCCACCACTTCGTATACTTCACCTTGTCCACCACTCCCCAAGCACCCAGTTACTACATAGGTTATTTCTAGTGTTGATTTCAGCTTTTCACCTATTTTTAACATGGAATAATTCACCCCATTTTCCTCCACTTCTTTTGTCTTTTACTACTTATTCCCTATTATAATCTATATTTAGTCACTTTTCACTCTTTTATGTAAAATATTTATCAATTTCAATCACTTATTCAATGATATAAAAGAAGGCACTTATTAATGATTTTCCTTCTTATAAGTTAAATTTATCACTTTAACTTATAGAAAGGAGACCATTAAGCCGTGCCTTCTTTTAATTACCATGTTTCGTATTCTTCTTTTAATAATACTAATTGATCACACTCATAGGTTTCACTTGTTTTCTGAATGATATGTTTAACTTCTAGCACGCCATCTGCACTATAAATGAGACGATTGCCTGGTACAATATTTACAAAGCCACATTCATCACACATATAGAAATATTCATCCATACCTCTTCCTCCCCTCCCTTCCTTTTTATGATTACTCTTGCTTGTTACAAATCTTTCTTATCATTTGTTTTACTTGAATCTAAAAGCCCTTCTACTTTCTCAATGAGCTTTAAAGGAATATACTCGCTATAACCTGCTATAAATTTACCTTGTTTTCTTCTTATAACCTATATATATTAATCAAAAAGTTAAAACATGTATCTTATTTTATTGACCTACTTGTACAATTTTCACTATTTTATTTATTTTGAAATCATTTATATGATATATTGAATGAGGCAATTAAATATTAAATAATGCATAACGACACAAGTAGCTTTTTGGCACAGATATTAAACAACGCTAGCAAATGACTCAAGATAGTAATTTACAAACTATCTAATATTTATAAATACTCAAAAGAAGGTGTTTACACTCAAATGTGTAAACACCTTCTTTTGGGTTCCTCTTAATTTTCTTCTACAGGTTGCAAATCAATTATCTTACAAGGACAATCTTCACCTGTTTTTAAATCTACATGTTCTAATTCTAATACTTCTTCTGGATTATATGACACCCAGTAAGCAGGAACTATATGTACAAAATTGCATACCTTACATTTGTAAAAATAATTCTCCATTTTTTCTTTCTCCTATACTATTAATTCATGACTATGTGACTTCGCTTGCTTTAATACTGGCATGGTTAAAATCCTTATGATTAAAGGAATGACCATTAATACCCAAACAATAGGTTCAGCCAAAATAATACCCATATATTGTAACTTTGGTGTTAAGAAAATAGCCACTAACACCTTTCCTATTAATTCAATACTACTAGAATAAATGGGTGTTTTATGATCACCTAATCCTTGTAGTGAATTACGTAAAATAGAAATAAGTGCTGGTACAAAATATAATAATGTATCAATCTTTAAATAAAGATGTGCTGTATCAATAATCACATCTATCTTTGTTGCGGTTACGGCTTGTATTAAATATGGTCCTAATGCGTAATTAGCAACTATAACAATCATACACCATCCAAATGCAAGTAAAATCACGTGCTTTAATCCTACTTTAATACGCTCTATCTTCTTAGCTCCATAGTTTTGACTACAGTAGGTGGCCATTGTCATACCTAATACACTAAAAGGCAACATATAAATTTCTGTAATTTTCCTTGCTCCAGTATGGGCTACAATTGTATTTGTTCCTAATGTATTGATTGCACCTTGCAATGCAAATGTTCCTAGAAAAACTAATGATTGCATAAGCCCCATTGAAAACCCTGATGTAAGTAATGTCTTGGCCAACTCTTTATTCATCTTAAAATCGTATTTAGATAAATGTAAACTCGGATAACGTTTCCATATGTACATAAAACATAAAAGCGCTGCTACACTTTGTGAAATGACCGTAGCATAAGCAGCCCCTTCTACCCCTGTTTTTAAACCTAAAATAAAAAAGTAATCTAAGCCTATATTCATCAGCGTCGATAAAATTAAAAAACATAATGGTGTAAAAGTATCTCCTATTGCTCTTAAACTACTCGCACACACATTATAAAGCATGGAAGCAGTCATTCCTAACAAAATAATACGAATATATGCTATTCCATCTGCCATCAATGTTTCCGGCATATTTACGAATCTTAAAATGCGAGGTAAAAAGGATACACTAAAAATAGTTAGTGTAATAGATATACCCATACCTAACTGCAAAGTCCCTGCTACTTTTCGCCTCATTCCTTTTTCATCATTTGCACCAAAATCTCTGGCAATCCATATGGCAAACCCATTAGTAAGCCCAATTAAAAATCCAATAATTAGCGTATTTAATGTGCTACT
>JAGAVZ010000012.1 GCA_017941635.1 Cellulosilyticum sp. | reverse complement strand
TCAAGAGAGAAAATATCAAGTTAAATTTAAGATAGTTGATACAATTAATTCAATCTTTTGTAAAGATAATTATAAAACAAAAAGATAGAGCACGATGTCTATAATGACATCGTATTTTTTATGCTGTGCGTCCAGCTAAGCTGGACTATGCTTGCAGGTGAAAGTCCTGTCTAGGTAATCGCCAAGGAGCCTAGTAACCAATCACCGGGCGTAACAGAAATGTTGGGTCTGAAGCGTGAGGGTAATGTACTTGAAAGAGTGCTAGTGAAAATACAGGTTGTAACATTAAGTGAATTCTGCCGTATCGTTAAAAAGGACTCTTTTTTTTGAAAGAGACAAAGAGGAAGTCGAGCCTTGGGCATAAGGGTGAAGACCATGGAAGATGTATAGACCTTGGAACAGCATCGAGGAATCCTTCGGTATAAGGGAAGCGACATGTATTGAAAGTATAGTTCGGAACTGGAGAGACCCTCCCCAGCACTAATTTTTTTTTAGTAAAGAGAAATCCTATAAGCCTAGCGAAGTGGTGGACTGCTGGAAGGGAGTCGGAGTTGCCTATAGTACCTGTCATGATACAGACAACAAAACTGTATTTAGGGAAGGGGCAATACTTTATTCAAGTTTTTAGAGGAGGTAAGAGTGAGTGAATGCGAAAGCTAATAACACCCAAGACAAAGTTCGAGAACTTCAAAGAAAACTATATCTAAGTGCCAAAGGGAATAAGAAAAGAAGATATCATACATTGTATGACAAAGTCTATCGAATAGATATACTATGGAAAGCATGGAAACAAGTAAAAGCAAATGGTGGAACAGGTGGAATAGACAAAATCTATATAGAAGACGTTGTAAAGTATGGAGAAGAGAAATTTATTCTGGAAATACAAACTGAGCTTATAGAAAATAACTACTATCCTAAACCAGTAAATAGAGTGTATATACCTAAAAAAGATGGAAGTAAAAGGCCATTAGGAATACCTATTATAAAAGATAGAGTAGTACAAATGGCAACGAAGATTGTAATAGAGCCTATATTTGAGGCAGACTTTAAAGAATGCTCATACGGATTTAGACCCAAGAGAAATGCACACCAAGCTTTAGAAGTTATTAGAAAGAAATGTAATAATAAAGGATGGTGGGTATTGGATGCAGATATTAAATCTTACTTTGATAACATAAATCATGAGAAGCTTATGCTATTGGTTAAACAAAGAATAAGTGATAGAAGAATACTAAAACTCATAGAGAAATGGTTAAAAGTAGGATTTGTAGAAAAAGGGGAGAAATACGAAAGTACAATAGGTTCGCCACAAGGTGGTGTAATAAGTCCACTGTTATCAAACATCTATCTGAATTACCTAGATACAGTCTGGGAGAAATATTACAACCATTTAGGAACACTAGTCAGATACTGTGATGATTTTGTAATGATATGCAGGACAAAGAAAGACATAAACCATGCATACAAAGCAGTGTATGATATCATGCAAAAGCTAGAAATACAATTACACCCTGAAAAGACACGATTTGTAAACCTATGGGATGGAAAAGAAGGATTTGATTTCTTAGGATTTCATCATAGAAGAAAAAGTATAGAGAATGGGAAAGGACAAAAGTTTTCCGCTACAATACAAGAGCCAAGTAAAAAGGCAATGAAATCTATGAGAGGTAAAATCAAAGAGATACTTAATCAAAGAAGTAGTTTATATCAAGATATAAAAGAAATGATTAAGACAATCAATAGACGTCTAGTAGGATTTAAGAATTATTATGGGCTTAAGAATGCTGGAAAACAGCTGAATAAGTTAGACTGGTATGTATTAGAAAAATTTACAATATGGTACAACCATAAAAGGCAGATAAGACCAAGACGAAGGGGAATAAAACAAATGTATACCCTTCTCAAAAGAGAAGGGATAGTATATCTAGCATCTTAGAAACTGAATGCACTAGAAAGAAGAATATCGGAAAGCCGTGTGCGGGAAAATCGCATGTACGGTTTGATGAGGGGGAGGTGAAATTTTCACCTCCCTACTCTACTATGGATAGGTAGTTTAAAAGTAAGATTTCAATTATATTACATCCAAGTTAAAAAATGTTTAACAATGTTAGTTTGAATTGTATTTTAGGATTTAATCTATTAGAATAGAGATTAGATTAAATATTAGGGAGGCTGTATTTATGAGAAAGCATTATTCTAAGTTGCTCCTTGCTCTTGGGATGGCAGGAGTTATGTCAGTTA
>JAGAVZ010000151.1 GCA_017941635.1 Cellulosilyticum sp. | reverse complement strand
CGTGAATTTGTAGTATTATTAGGGTAGTCCATAGTGATTATCCTTTCGTGTTTGATTGTGTTGTGGTGATTCAATCTTAACACAGGATAAATCCCTATGGATTTTTTTATTTAGTTCAATTTCATTTTACAATTAAGGTAAAATTAAATTAATTAAAACTAAAAAGATATTGACTAATAATTCATTAGAGTGTATAGTTATTCATATCTAAAGGCAGATACAATATTATGAGGAGTGGATCATATGAAAAATAATAAATTATTAAAAGCATTAAGTATAGTAAGTGTAAGTGTTTTATCATTAGGTATGTTTGCAGGCTGTGGAACAAGTAACAGTACTTCAGAGGTTACATCAAATGAAGTAGATACAAATCAAGAAGAAGTAAAAGATAATAATACAAATGTAAAAGATGACAATGTCATTATTATGGGAACCAATGCAGAGTTTGAACCATTTGAATACAGAGAAAATGGAATGGATATTGTTGGATTCGATGTAGAGATTGCAGAAAAAGTTGCTGAGAAAATGGGAAAAGAATTAGTGATTGAAGATATGGCGTTTGACTCACTAATTATGGCACTTAATAGTGATAAGATTGATTTTATTGCTGCGGGTATGACTGCTACTGATGAGCGTAGAACACAGGTAGACTTCTCTGAATCATACTTCCATTCAAAACAAATGATTATCGTAAAAGCAGATGATACATCCATTACAACAGCAGACGATTTAGTAGGCAAAAATGTAGGGGTTCAACTTGGTACAACAGGTGACTTGTTTGTAAGTGCTACAGAAGGCATTGCAAGTGTCGCTCAATTCCAAACAGGAACACAAGCTGTTATGGACCTTAAAAATGGTAAAGTAGATGCAGTTGTTATTGATGCTGAACCAGCCAAAAAAATGACAGAAGGTCAAAGTGATCTTAAACTTTTAGATGCACCATTTGTTGAAGAAGAGTATGCAATTGCAGTGAAGAAAGGTAATGATGAAGTATTACAAGCAATTAATGAAACACTAACAGACATACAAGCTAACGGCACATATGATGAAATTTATGCAAAATATTTTGGAACAGCAGAATAATAGGTAGTTACATAAAAATAACATATAGAAAATATTAAGAGGTTAATTGATAACTTTAAAGCACAGGTGAGATCTCACAAAATGTATAGGTGAAATCTAAGGGCTAAAATGAGGTTATTCAAGAAACCTCTTTTTTGTAAAGATTAAATATTTATGTTTAAAAGAAAATAATATTTTGTAAAATGATGATATAGAGGCTTATGAAAATGTATTAGCATTTGAGATGAATAGATTATTAGATAACATAAAGTACAAAAAAATATGTATAAAAAATATTGAAAAAGCTGTATAATGATAGAAAGTTTATAAAATTTAATAAGGAGGAAGTGGATTGGAGAAATTCTTAGCTAACCTAGTAGGTCAACAAACTGTAGATTTCTATAATATTTTTATGGAAAATAAATATTACACAATCATATGGGAAGGCTTAAAGTGGACATTAGGGCTTACAGCGATTGCGCTTGCCATAGGACTTATGATTGGGGTATTTATTGCACTGATTCAAATTACAGAAGTTAAAAGAAAAGGTGGGTTAAATACACTTAGCTATTATGTGCTAAAGATTTTAAAATGGATTACAAGTTTATACATATATATTATAAGAGGAACACCATCAGCCCTTCAAATTGTATTAATGTGGACAGTTGTGTTTGCAACAAGTTCACTGCCAAGATTGGTGATTGGTGGGATTGCCTTTGGTATCAATAGTGGTGCCTATATGGCGGAGCTTATTCGTGCAGGAATTCAAGGAATTGATAAGGGGCAAACAGAGGCAGGACGTTCTTTAGGCCTTAGCTATGTTCAAACCATGTCTTATATTATTTTGCCACAGGCATTTAAACACATGTTACCAGCTCTTGTTAGTGAGTTTATTATGCTAATTAAAGAAACAGCCATTATTGGTTTTATTGGTGGTTTGGATTTAATGAAAGCACAAAGTATTATCCAAAGTAGAACATACAACGCCTTACAACCATTATTAATTGTAGGTTTATGTTATCTTATCATTACCAGTATATTAACTTACTTCATGACACGTTTGGAAAAGCGATTAAATAGAAGTAGATAGGAGGCCACTATGATTAAAATAATGAATTTACATAAGAAATTTGGGCAGGTTGAAGTATTACGTGGGATTAATGATAACGTAAATAAAGGTGAAGTAGTGGTTATTATTGGACCATCTGGTTCAGGAAAGTCTACCTATTTACGCTGTATCAATCAAATGGAGGAAGTGACAAGTGGGCAGATTTTTATTGGTAATCAAGATATTACAGACCCTAAAGTAGATATTAATGAAGTGAGACAAAAAGTAGGTATGGTATTCCAACACTTTAATTTATTCCCACATATGACAGTGTTGCAAAATATTACTTTAGCGCCTATGAAGATTAAAAAGCTTTCACAAGAGCAAGCTGAGAAAGAAGCTTATGTACTCTTAGAGAAGGTTGGACTTAGAGAAAAGGCACATGAATATCCCAATAAGCTTTCGGGCGGACAAAAACAACGTATTGCTATTGCAAGAGCATTAGCAATGAAACCTGAAGTAATGTTATTTGATGAACCAACATCTGCACTAGACCCAGAAATGGTTAAAGAAGTACTTGAAGTTATTAAAGAACTAGCAGATGAAGGAATGACTATGATGATTGTTACTCATGAAATGGGCTTTGCAAAAGAGGTGGGTACAAGATTGTTATTCATTGACCAAGGAAACATTATTGAACAAGGTAGTCCAAAAGAGATTTTTGATAATCCAAAAGAAGAGCGTACAAAGAGTTTCTTTAGTAAGGTTTTATAAAAAACACTCTCTATCTAGATGATAGAGAGTGTTTTTTCATGAAAAGGAAGAGGCTACTATGCGTCACGTAATTTTCTTTTCTTCTTTAATTTCTTTTGTTTATATAAAATTTGGTCTGCTTTAGTTAATAGATTTTCTAAGGAATCATGATGGTCAGAACAGTAGAAGATGCTGCCAATAGAGATGCTTAGTGTATACGGCTTGTTACTGGAGCTATTAAATTCGTTGCATAAGAGATTTACTTTTTCGGTGACGTATTCTATGTAGTCTGCACTTTGATTGATAGATAAAATAACGAACTCATCTCCACCAATACGACCAATAATATCATGATTTAAAAAGGCTTGTTTTAAGATTTTGCTCATTGTGATGATGGCATAATCACCTTCATGATGTCCATAAGTATCATTAATTGTTTTTAAGCCATCCATATCAGCATAGAAGAGAATACCAAATTCGTGATTTGTAATGGAAGCATCATATTTACTTTGGGCAAGGTTGAAGAAACCACGACGGTTAAGTAATCCTGTAAG
Organism: Cellulosilyticum sp.; assembly: GCA_017941635.1. Taxonomy (GTDB): domain Bacteria; phylum Bacillota; class Clostridia; order Lachnospirales; family Cellulosilyticaceae; genus Cellulosilyticum. The sequence goes on along the minus strand of JAGAVZ010000151.1, from coordinate 29,332 downwards.
TTCATCTGTCTGAGAGAGTGTAGCTAATTTGTCTTCAACTTGTTTTTGAAGTGTGAAAGTTGAAGTGAGTTTTAAGGCAGAGCCTAATTCCACAGTAAGTGTATCAATTAATGAATAATTATCAACGTCCATTTCAAAAACCATGACACCTAGTTGTTCATTACTAAAGAAGATAGGATGGATGCAGGCAACATAGTTTTCATTTCTTTCATCAAAGCCATAGAAGGCAATATCTGAAGCATCTACCTTTAAAGGTAATGTGTTGGGGTCAATAATTTTACCTTGAATATAACCCATATATAAGTAAATATCATTTGGCATATTCCAACAATCAGAAAGATTGTGTTTGACACCTTCAGAATATAAGTAAACTAAGCAACTTTTGATACCTGTTTTCATTAAGAGTGGAATAATGGATTGAAGCTGGTGTTCTTTGTCACTGATCTTGTGTGTAATGGTTAAAAGAAATTGCCTTGTAAAGCCAAAGTCTTGAGTGAGACGTTCGGTTTGAAGGTTATAGTGATCTAGTAGCTGATTAAGTAGTATATGTGTAATTTGGCTAAAAATATGATCAATATAGCACAGTGTTACCGTATTTTGAGATAGATTAAGTAAATCTGATTTTAATGAAGATATACAGTTTTTGATATTTAAGACAGTTTGTATCGAGTCAAATGTTGGTTGCATGGAGGTGAGAAAACTTTTAACTACTTTTTGAGAGGGTGGAAAGTCAGTTGGGGTATTTGAAAGGACTAGGCTGTAACATTTAATAACAAAGTCACGAATTAGTAAGATAACATTTTCGGGTAATGTGTGTGTGCATTTATGTAAGAAGCTATCTGTTAGTTGAATAATTTTATCTTTAGAAGAAGGAAGTGCAAGGGCTGAAATAAGAGAACTATAAGGCATAATATGACAGCCACAGGATTCTCTATAAATAATTTTACTTGGGACAACCACATTTTCAGGCTTTTCTCCTTCAATGGTTTTGAGTAAAAGTTTCACTGCAGCTTGTGCCATTTCTTCTAAAGATTGTTCAATAGTTGTTAAGCTAGGAACACAATAAGCCGATGTGACAATATTATCACATCCAGTTACTATGATTTGCTCAGGTATAAGAATGTCTCGTTTTTTTAGGTCGTTAATAATGGTAAGTGCCATAGAATCATTAGCACATACAATGGCATCTACATCTAAGCCGCGCTCATCTATCAAAGTTTTGACAGCATCATTGGCAGATAAAGAAGTAAAATCACCTACATATATATAATCTGACTGATAAGTGATATGGTTATCTGCTAAAGCAGAGGTATAGCCAAGGTAACGAGCAAAGGCATCTGTATTACTACTTGGTCCAGAAATAAAAGCTATTTTTTTCGATTATGTACTTGAATAAGATGAGAAACAAGTTCATGGAAAACACTTTTATTATCTGTATAAGCACTAGGTAAATCAGGAAGATTTACACCTAAACTTACAATTGGTATTGATTTAAATTGAGAGTAAAAATTATAGAAGTCTGTAGAATCTAAGAAAGAAGCTAAAACACCTGAAGCTAGAATGATTCCGTCTAATTTAGGTGTATTAGCAAAATTAAACGCAACATTACATTGATACTGATATTTATATTGAGAAAAAGTAAAGTTGGGATTAAGAGATCCGCCTAAAAAATTAATTAAATTAATGTTTTTTTCTTTTGCAACTTGAGTAACCATACGTGCCAATAGTATGGAATACTCAGAATTTGTACCTGTGGTGAAAAAGCCTATATTATATGTTGGTACAGGATTATTTGACATATGTTCACCTCACCATTGGCAAATTATTGTAAAAATTAAAATATATAAAATATTATACAGTAAGATTGTATAAATATCTACTCTGTAGAAGGTTTTTATTGACAGACAAAAATGTTGGTGTTAATATCTGTGTATAATATATAGATACAGATGAGTACTTGAAAAAAGAAAAGGGTGAAATGAAATGAATATTTGTATTGTAGGGGAGAGTGCAATTCCCTTATATGAACAAATTACAAGCCAAATTAAAGAACAAGTTTTGAAAGGTGAAATTGAACAAGGAAGTCCGTTGCCATCTATTAGAATGATGGCTAAGGAATTAAAGGTGAGTATTATCACAGTAAAGAGAGCATATGAAGACTTAGAAAAAGAAGGATTCGTAGAGACCGTTCCTGGTAAGGGAACCTATATTTCTTTAGCTAATAAAGAACGATTAAGAGAAATGCTCATGAGTCAGATTGAAGAGCAACTTGAACAAGTAATTACATCAGCTAAAAGTATCAATATGACCTTAGAAGATATACAAAATAGAGTTCAAATTATTTATGAGGAGGAATAGAGTATGGATGCCATTATATTTAAAGATGTGAAAAAACAACTTGGAGATTTTGTTTTAGACATTCCTTATTTAGAAATAAAAAAAGGATATATTACAGGATTTGTAGGGGAAAATGGAGCAGGAAAAACCACTACTATTAAATTAATGCTAGATATGTTAAGGCCTGATAGTGGGAGTATTGAAATTGATGGAATGGATATAAGAAATAATCCCATAGAAGTTAAAAAATATATTGGCTATGTAGGAGATCCCACTGGGTATCCTGATGAGAGTAAATTAAAAGATATCAAAAAGATGTATGCACCTTTTTATGAAGATTGGGATGAAACATTATTTGAGAGATATGTAAAGCGATTTAAACTAAAAATGGATTGTAAATATGGAAAGCTTTCTACAGGACAGAAAAAGCAATTTGCACTAGTTATGGCGCTATCACACAATCCAAAGCTAATTGTTCTAGATGAACCAACTTCTGGGTTAGATCCTGTAGTGAGACAAGACATATTAGATGTACTGATGGAACATATGCAGGATGAAGAAGTATCGGTATTTTATTCAACACATATCACGTCAGACTTGGAACGAGCAGGAGATTATTTAGTGTATATTAAGGATGGAAAAATAAGAATTAATGAGCCACTAGATGAACTTTTACAAGATTATTGCGTGGTAAATGGTCCGATAAGACTATTTACTAAGGAAATTCAAAAGGAGTTATTAGGGTATAAGGTATCAAAATTTAGTGCCACAGGACTAGTAAAAAGTAAGGCGCTTGCGGAGGAACTTTTTGGAGTAGAGGTACAGTATAGTACTCCTAGTATAGAAGATATTATGATTTTTTTAGCAGATAAGGGCGGTGAATATTAATGGTAATGCAGCTTATAAAAAAAGATTTTATTTATTTATGTACGTCACTTAAGTCAACGTTAGTTGTATCTATTATCTTCTCATTATGTTTTCCATTTATTAATGTGGGGTTAGGGTATGTGGCGCCAGCTATGGTATGTTATATTGGGTTTTATAATGTATTGGCTTATGAGGAGCGTAATAAATCTAACCTACTAAATTTATCTCTTCCTGTTGCACGAAAAGATATTTGTTTATCTAAGTATATACAGGCATTTTTATTTATTATTGGGGCATGTGCATTGGCATCCGTATCACTTTTATTAAAGTCTTATATTTTGCCAAATGAAGTGGGATTTTATAATATAGATTTTAAGGAAAGTATTCTGTTTATGCTTAGTATAGCGTTGATTTATAGTGCGATTATATTACCATGTGTGTTTTATTTTGGAACGTTAAAATCACGTTATGTTTTGATTTTTTTATATATTATTATTTTGGTTGGAGGATTTGGATTAAGCGAAATGGGGTGGAAGCCAGTTTTTCAATTTATTTCAAAGATTTGTCAAAATGGGATGGCATATGTGCTGATATCACTAGCTATGTTTATCGTTTCTTATATGATTAGTTTAGGCATATGGAGTCGCAAAGAGTTTTAGGCGTAATGGCTTATAATTAAAATGAGTTAAGAGATGAAGCTAGATAAAATTTAATAAATTAAAAATGTAAGTTAAAAATGTTATACGAAAGAATATCAACTAAGAGTGGTTGGGTGAAAAGGGGGAAGAATCCTCTATAAACTAAGCTGGTTGATATTTGATTGTATAACATTTTTTTCTTATAGGGGAGTAGGCTAGATATTGGGTAGAAATGGCGGTATAGTATGATATAAAAGATATGAGAGCGTGAAAATATTTAATAAAAGTAACTAAATTGCTAGCCACACCATTTATAACAATGAAAGCCGAGGAGAAGAACTTGAAGATTATAGTTGGAACAAGAGGCAGTAAATTGGCGACAACACAGACTATGTGGGTTATTAAGAAACTTAAAAAGAATTATCCTTTAGTTGAATTTGAGATGAAAATTATTGAGACAAAGGGGGATATAGACCAAGAGATATGTTTAGAGGATAAAGGGATTTTTATATCAGCGATTGAAGATGAATTATTAGAAGAGAAGATTGATATGGCAGTGTATAGTGTGAAAGACATGCCAAGAAGTTTAGCAGGTGGGCTTTGCTTGGCAGCGATACCGCGACGAGAGGATGCAAGGGATGCACTTCTTTTAAAGAAAGGCTATTCCTCTATAGAGGATTTGTCTAAGGGGGCTAAGATTGGAACAGAAAGTATAAGACGAGGTTGTCAGATTCAAGTTTTCCGAGAAGATTTACAGATTGTATCTATTAGAGGTAGTATTGATACGAGGATTAGAGAGCTACATGAAGGAGACTTTGATGGCATAATTTTGGCGGCAGCAGGATTAAAGCGATTGGGATTAGAAGAGCATATTACTTACTGTTTTCCGATTGACCAAATGATTCCATCACCTTGTCAGGGGATTTTGGCTATTGAGGTAAAGAAGGATAATCATTTACTTTTAGATATGATTCAAACTATAGAAGACCCTATTAGCACCATACAATATCAAGCAGAAAGAGCTTTTATGAAGGCGATTAATGGTGGATGTCAGATTCCTATGGGGGCATATTGTATGGTAGAAGGAACGCATCTTAGATTAAAAGGTTTATTAGGGGATGCTGAAGGAAAACGGCTTATTGTAAAAGAACTTAATGGTCCAATAGGTAGCCAAGAACAATTAGGGATAGAGCTCGCAAATGTTTTAAAGAAGAAACTAGAATTAGAAGATTGATATGAGTTGTAAGGCGCTAAGGTTAATAAGTTTGATAAATAGTAAAAAAATAGTGGAGTGTATAACGGGCAATATAAGAATACACTTAATAAGAAATGTTGATATTGAGGATAAATATAAATATAAATACGTAGATAAACATATAGGCACAAATATAGATAGAGCTGAAAAAGGTAACGAAGTAAATAACAAGGATATAAATAATGGACTTGGAATAGTGCAGCATAAAGATGGAGGATTATAGATGCGATTATTGGAAGAAACTTTGCAGCAAATAGAACCACTTAATATGGAAACAATTAACTTTGCAAAAAGGAAATTAGATTTATTAAGTAAGCCTATTGGGAGTTTAGGAAAACTAGAAGATTTATGTATGCAGTTGGCAGGTATTTATGAAACGATAGAGTTTGATTTAGAGCCTAAAGTAGTGATAGGTTTTGCAGGGGATCATGGCGTATATGAAGAAGGTGTAGCAAGGGATCCACAATGGATTACCAAGGCACAGATTCCTAATTTTGCAAAAGGCGTTTGTGCTGTTGGTACACTTGCACGATTTATGAAAGCAGATATTGTAGCTGTGGATGTAGGGGTTAAATGCGAAGAAGCATTAGAGGGGGTATTGGACTATAAGATTAGACAGGGGACTTCTAATATGGCAAAAGGCCCAGCTATGACAAGAGAAGAGGCTATTCGTTCACTGGAAATAGGAATAGAGGTAGCCAAGAAAACAGTAGAAAAAGGTTATAAGGTATTGGCTATTGGTGAGATGGGGATTGCTAATACAACGCCAACTAGTGCCATTATTTCAGTTTTTGCAGCGTGTGAGCCAAAGGAAGTAACAGGCAAAGGAGCAGGGCTTTCGCCAGAAGGTATCTTACATAAGGTAGAGGTGATTAAAAAGGCAATAGAACTTAATAAGCCTAATAAAAGTGATGCAATAGATGTGCTCAGTAAGGTAGGGGGATTTGAGATTGGTGCAATGGCTGGCGCAATCTTAGGAGCGGCAGCTATGCGTAGACCTGTGGTGTTAGATGGATTTATTTCTTATGCGGCAGCTATTTTAGCTAAAAATCTATGTGAAACAGCTACAAGTTATATGATTCCATCTCACTACTCGGCAGAACCAGGAACAGTTAAGGCTACTGAGCTTTTAGGGATGGAACCTATGTTACATTTAGATATGAGATTAGGTGAAGGTTCAGGAGGAATATTAGTATTTCAACTGCTAGAAGCAGCAAATTATTTATTTAATCATATGGCTACAAGAGAAGACAGTGGTTGTTAAATTGGTAAAGGTGAATAGAGAAATAAGTTTTACATAGGAAAACAGTAAATAAGAGTAGAGAAAAAATAAGATAAAGGATATTAAGATGAGTGAAATAATATTAGTAACAGGTGGGGCAAGGTCTGGCAAGAGTCATTATGCAGAGAGTCTGTGCCGAGCAAGAGACAATGCAACAGCTTATATTGCAACGAGTATTCCTTTTGATGATGAGCTTAAGGATAGAGTAAAAAAGCATCGTCAGATGAGACCAAGTCATTGGGATACTTATGAAATTTATGAAGATGTATATCGTATAATCCCAGAAGTAGCAAAAACATATCAAACAGTTATATTAGATTGTGTGACCTTGATGGTCAATAATCTAATGTTTAAGGAAGATTTGAATTATGACCAAATGACGGCATTAGAGATTGAAGCTTTGGAGATGCGCATTAAAGAGCAATGTGAAAAGTTAATAGAAGCAGTAAAACAAACCAAGTTATACTTTGTGATTGTGACTAATGAGATTGGGTTATGTCCTGTGGCTGCTAATCGATTAACACGTATTTATACAGATATTATAGGAAGAATGAATCAGCTTATTGCCAAAGCAAGTGATGAGGTTTATTTTGTGGTAAGTGGGATTCCGATGAAAATAAAGGGAGACAGGTAGATGAAACGATTTTTAGGTGTTTTACAATTTATGACGCGCATACCTGTTCCAGTTGATACGGGATTTGATAAGGAGTTTCATAAAGGAATGATTTATTTTCCTTTAGTGGGACTAGTTTTAGGTGTTTGTTATTATGTGGTTGCATTATTAGGGCTCAGGTTCTTTAATGAGTACATTACAACTATTTTAATATTAGGTGCCGAAGTGATTTTAACAGGAGGATTACATTTAGATGGTTTAGGCGATACCTTTGATGGGCTTTATAGCTATAGAGACAAAGATAGAATCTTGGAAATTATGAAAGATTCTAGACTTGGAACAAATGGACTTTTAGCTATTTTATTAATACTGATGTTAAAGGTAGGTTTTATTTATGAAGTAGTCAATCAATATGTTTTATGGATATTGATTGTGATGCCAGCAGTAGCAAGAACAATGCAAGTAGTAGCTTGCTATAAAACAACTACACCTAGAGAAAATGGAATGGGCAATACTTTTATAGGAAAAGTATCGACAAAGAGATTAATGGGAACCTATGCAATGTTATTACTTGTTATGGTGATGATGGGATTTATAGTACGCATGTGGTTTGTAGAATGGTTTGGAGTAGTTGCTATAGTTAGTGGAACTGTAGCTGTACTAACTTTGTGGACTAAACTTTTTGTAAGAAGTGTGTATAAAAAAATTGATGGTATTACAGGAGACATATTAGGAGCAATCTGTGAACTTGCAGAATTATTATTTTTAATAGTTCTATATCTTATAAGTTATCTATAGATAAAACAGTTTTGTATAGGATAAAAGGTGCATTTAGGTTGATTGATTATTAGAAATAGATGCGTCTGTTTTAAATGTTGAAGGCAAGCTATTTTAAAATATATAATGAGTACTAAGCTAATGATATGTAAAAAGAAGAGGAGATTACTTACATAAAATATAGGGTAAGTAATCTCCTCTTTATAATATGGTATAAGGCTTAAGCAAATTTTAAACCTGATTTATTCAATGCCTTTTGAAGTGGGGCATAAAGAACAAGTGCTACTACGATAGAGAATGAGCCATTAATTATAGTAGCAGGTAAGTTAGCTGCTGAAGCAAGGATAGCAGGTGCCAACTTGCTACCAGCTAAAGTTAATGTAGCTACTTTAAAGACAAATTCACCTACAAGATTAAAAGCAATACCTGATACAGCCCCTAAGATGGCATATTGCATTTTGATAGACATATTTTTAAAGAAAATACAAGGTAATAATAAGCAAACACCAAGAGTTAATGAGAAAATATATAAAAGTGGGCTGATTACAAGTTGTTTTTGGCTCCCGTTAATCATAACCACGTCAAATACATTGCCAATAGTTGTTGCAATGATTAAAAAGACGATACCAATAATAATAAAGAAGGCAGCAGCAATTCCGAGATAAAGTCTTGGGGATTTTGCCTCTTTTTTATTGCCTTTTGAAGCAACTAGGCCTGTGAAGAAACCAATACCAAATTTAAGGATAAAGGTTGTATAAGCGGTTGAGCCATATCCATGAAAGATATCCCAAATGCCCATACCAATAGAACCTGCAAGACCACCACTTACTCCATTAAATAAAAGTGCAGCTAAAATAACAAACATATTCCCCATATGTATGAAAGGACTACCTACTGGTGATGGAATGGGAATACGCAAAACTTCTAAAGCAACATAACATAGTGCTGCAAATAAACCAATAATGATAATATTTCTTAAATTACTTATATTGAATTTAGATGATGCATTGTTCATTTTATTTCCTCCTAAAAAATGATTATTGTTGAAGACTCTTCAATTGTTTAATATAGTATATAAAAGAAATGTCATTAAAGAAATGTACAAAAATAAGAATTTTAATAAGGACAGTTGGAAAATTAAATACTAATTTGTAGAAAAATGTAAGAATGGTATAAGCAGTATAAAAAAATATAGAGATTATGAGGATGAGAGGATCGCACATAAAATGATGAGTATAAAAAAAGTAGAAAAGAAAAATGAAAATCCACTGTATCTAGAAATTTATGAGTATTATAAGAATCTTATTTTATTAGGAAGAATGAAACCAGGAGAGAAACTACCTTCAATTCGAAGATGCGCTTTGGAAAGACAAGTTAGCAAGACAACGATTGAGTCTAGTTATATGCAGCTTGCAGCAGAGGGATATATTCATGCTGTAGCAGGGAGTGGTTATTATGTTAGCGAGGTTAAATTTGAAGAAATAAAAAAGGTAATGCCTTCTTATCAAGCGGAAACAAAGAAGGAAAAGCCATTATATGATTTTGTAAGCAGTGCAGTAGATGATAAAAGTTTCAACTTTGAATTGTGGAGACGTTATATGAAGAGCGCTTTACGTAATACAGAAAGACTAGTTGCTTATGGTGAACCACAAGGAGAGTATGATTTAAGAGTAGCCCTTATGAATTATGTAAAAGATGCCAGAAGAGTAGTGTGCAGTCCAGAGCAAATTGTGGTGGGAGCAGGCGTGCAAAGTCTACTGGGGATTATATGTGCACTTACAGGTATAAAAAGCCCTATCTGCTTTACAGGGCATGAATTTAAGCAAGGACAGATGTTATTTCAAGATAGAGGATTTGAGACCTACTATAGAAGAAATTATGCTGAGGATTTAGCCTTTTTAAAGGAGAAACAGGCAAAAATGCTCTATACATTTCCTTCGCATATGACGCCTTGGGGAGAGGTAATGTCAATGAAGACAAGATTAGATTTACTAAGTTATGCGGAGCAAAATAACTGCTTGATTATAGAGGATGATTATGACAGTGAATTTCGCTACTATACAAGGCCTGTCCCATCACTTCAAAGTTTAGATGGTGGACAGAAGGTGATTTATATTGGAAGTTTTTCTAGATTACTTTTACCATCCCTTCGTATTGCTTTCATGGTTTTACCAATAGAGTTGATGGAGGCATATAAGGAGAAGGGGAAGTATTACAATCAAACAGCCTCAACAGCAGAACAGATTGCATTATGTCAATTTATTCGTGATGGTCATCTTAAGAAGCAGATAAGAAAGGCAAGGAAAATCTATATGACTAAATCACAGGAACTTGTTCGATGTATTAAGGAAGTGTTTGAAGATAAAGTAAATATCTTACCTAATGTAGGAGGTTTCCTAGTACCTTTTGAAGTAAAAAGCATCCTTAGTGGAAAGGAGATTGAAAAACAAGCACTAAATATAGGGATTAAATTAAGAGTGGCAGATGAATTAAGCCATGAAGGGTGGCCGTGTATATTTCTATCTTGCTCAGGAGTAGATGAGCAAGAGTTTGGAGAGAGTATGAGACTATTAAAACAAATATTATTTTAAGCATAAACGTATTGTTACTTTTCTACTTTTATAATCTTTTCTACTTTTATAATCTTTTCTAATTTTTTGATCTTGCTTTCAAGACATTTATCTCTGTTTGGATAGGAAGAGTAACAGAGTATAATAAAGAGACATAGAGCGCCGAGTGCTTCCATTAAGTAACCTCCTTAGAACAAAAAATAGTACACTTAATATTAAAGGTTGATAGATTTAGATAAATGATTTTTTTGATTTACTTGAAAGGGGTCATTATAAGAAGTATAATAATAAGGCAAGAGAATATAGACAGTTCGGAAGCCTCCTGTCTCTAAATAAAACTACGGTACAACACACAAGCTTTGCATTTAAGTAGCATAGAAGTATTTTTTGCTACTCAAATACAAAGAATATTATTGTGCAAGTATGTAGTCGTAGGTTAAATAAGCCTGCGATTTTTTTATTTGCACGTCTTAATAAGAAGTAATAATCCTAGGCCATTACGCTTATTAAGAAGGAAGTTGACCTTAAGGCTTAATACAGCATATTAAGGAGTAAAAATGAAAACAAAATTAACAACCAAGCAATTAATTCAAATTGCAGTTATTGCTGCAATCTATGCTGCACTGACAGCAGTATTTATGTCGATTAGTTTCACAACACTTCAGCTCAGAGTATCAGAGATTATGGTATTTTTAGCTTACTTTAATCCGATTTCAATTATTGGATTAACTTTAGGATGTTTCTTAGCAAACTTACTCATGTCACCTACACCGTTTTTAGATTGTGTATTTGGGACATTAGCTACATTATTAAGCGTAGGTGCAATTAGTTTAACGGCTAAGGCATTTAAAGGGAGCAAAGTAGGTATGATGGTTGCATCTATCTGGCCTGTCATATTTAATGCAGTTATTGTAGGTGGTATGCTGTGCTATGCAGGATTTGTACCTATGGAAGAAGGAAGAGAAATTTTTTCGCTTATAGCAACAATGGGAAGTGTAGGATTTGGAGAAATGGTCGTTGTTATGGTGATGGGAATACCAGTTACTTATATACTTATGACAAAGTATAAAAAGATAGTGAATACTTATCTAGTATTAAAATAGATTCTTTAGATTAATAAGTATAAAATAATAAAAAAAGTGAATGATATAGTTAGATTGAAAGGGTTATGGGCAAAATGATGGCATAAAAGTCCGTAACTCTTTTTTTGTTTGGAGTCTAAAATAAGCTTCAGTCATAGAGTTATAGGGAGGAATTTGGTAACCGTGCCAATTAGTATAGTAAAAATGTTTAATGATTTAGAATAAAATATAAAATTTATAATAAGGATTAACAAATTTTATAAATAGGCATTTATACTTTGGAAGAATAATGTAGAATAGAGAATAAAATAAGTAAAGGAGACTGATTTATATGGGAATGAATTTTAAAGAAAAGTTACCAATTCCTATGGAGGTAAAAAAACAATATCCAATATCTCAAAAAGTTGTAGATATCAAAGCAGCTAGAGATAAGGAGATTAGAGAAATCTTTACAGGTCAGTCAGATAAGTTTGTGGTAATCATAGGACCATGTTCTGCTGATAATGAAGATGCAGTATGTGACTATGTATCTAGACTTGCAAAAGTAAATGAAAAAGTATCAGATAAATTAATGATTATCCCTAGAATTTATACAAATAAGCCAAGAACGACAGGCGAAGGGTATAAGGGAATGCTTCATCAACCAGATCCAACTAAAGAGCCAGATTTATTATCAGGTATTGTTGCTATTCGTAAAATGCACGTACGAGCAATTGAAGAAACTGGATTAACATCAGCAGATGAAATGCTTTATCCAGAAAATCGTAGATACTTAGATGATATTTTATCTTATGAAGCAATTGGTGCACGTTCGGTAGAAAATCAACAACATAGATTAACAGCTAGTGGAATGGATATTCCAGTAGGTATGAAAAACCCTACAAGTGGAGATTTTTCTGTAATGTTTAACTCAGTTATTGCAGCGCAAAAATCTCACAACTTTATTTACCGTGGCTGGGATGTTACAACAGATGGTAATGATTTAGCACACGTTATCCTACGTGGAGCAGTTAATAAAAGAGGTATTTCTATACCAAACTATCACTACGAAGATTTAATGTACATGATGGAACTATACAATAAACATGACCTTAAAAATCCAGCAGCTATTATTGATGCTAACCATGCAAACTCTGGTAAGCAACATCTAGAACAAATTCGTATTGTAGCAGAAGTACTTAATAGTAGAAAATATAATAATGACCTTAAAAAACTTGTAAAAGGTGTTATGATTGAAAGCTACATTGAAGGTGGCACACAAAAAATTGGTCCAGACCAAGTATATGGCAAATCTATTACAGATCCATGTTTAGGTTGGAAAGAAACAGAAGAATTACTTTATAGAATTGCAGAAAACTGCTAATTAAAATAAAAGGATTATCGCAAGGATAACTGACATTTATTAAAAAGTATATATTAAAAATATATTCTTCTTAATAGATAGAGTTAGAGGTGATAGTCCTTTTTTGGTGTAGAGAATTATTTGATAGATGGAGCAGTAAAAGTAAACTTAGAGCATGACTTTTAAATAAATAGGTTGGACAGAAGTATGTTTATTATTGATTTATAAATAAAGATAGAGGAGGATTTAACAATGAATATAGACAAAAAGATGAAGAAAAATAATGTCTTTATAAAAAGTATTGATATATTTATATAAAATTTATAGAAATAATTTAAAATTTATATAAATTATTTGAACAAAAAAAGAGGAAATGCCTCTTGGATGTAGAATAATAATAATATAACCCTATGATATACATATATTAGTGGCTTCATAGAGTTGAAAGGAGAGATGCTATATGAAATACAACATTAATGGAAAAAACATTGAGCTTACATCAGCACTTGAAAATGCAGTGGAGGAAAAAATCATTAAACTAAATAAGTATTTTAATGATAATGTAACTGCACAAATCACACTCAGTGTTGAGAAACTTAGTCATATTATTGAGATTACAATTCCTTTTAATGGTTCTGTTTTAAGAGCAGAAGTTGAAGGAAAAAACATGTATAATATTATGGATGATGCAGTAGCTGTTATCGAAAAACAAGTTAATAAATTCAAAAATAGATTAAGAGATAAACATAGAGTAGGTGCGGTAAGTCAATTCACACCAACTTTCTTAGATGAAGCAGATACTGATAGTGATGATGCTATCAAAATTGATAAAACAAAGAAATTTGCAATCAAACCTATGAGTGCAGAAGAAGCTGTACTTCAAATGGAATTAGTAGGACATAATTTCTTCGTATTCTTTGATAGTGATTCAGAAGATGTAAATGTTGTTTACAAAAGAAAAAATGGTACATATGGTTTAATTGAACCAGTATTCGATGAAGAATAAATAAATTAAATAAGTGTGGATGTAAACCTGTAAGTAGGTGCATCTACACTTATTTTTTGTGTTTATTTATCCAATTGATAAAGAAATGTTTTTTTAGTTATTTTAAGGAATATTTATAAATAAAACACATTTAAGTGGTATATAATTAAGAAGGTATAAATGTTATTTGTATGGATACCAAATTAAGGCAAGAACAAAGCAGCTGAGATTTGGTAAAGAATGCTTAAAGGGGAGACGCTAGGGAAAGTCTTTGGTTGTATTAGATTTAATTATTTGTTATACTTAAGTCTAGTGCTAACTATTAAAATGAGTGGTAGTATAGGGGAACCTATTTTACATAAGAATAAAAGAGGGTGAAAACGTGAAACTTATTGATAAAATTTTTGGAACACATTCTCAAAGAGAATTAAAAAGAATTGAGCCAATCGTAGCAAAAGTAGAGTCTTACGATGAAGAAATGCAAAAGCTTACTGATGAACAGTTACAACATAAAACAGTAGAGTTTAAAGAGCGACTTGCAAATGGGGAAACATTAGATGATATTTTACCAGAAGCATACGCAGTATGTAGAGAAGCAAGCTGGCGTGTACTTGGTAAAAAACATTTCCGTGTACAGATTATTGGTGGTATTATCCTTCACAATGGTCGTATTGCAGAGATGAGAACTGGTGAAGGTAAAACTTTAGTAGGGATGCTTCCAGCATACTTAAATGCCCTTTCAGGAAAAGGTGTTCACGTCGTAACAGTAAATGATTACCTTGCACAACGTGACTCTGCTGAAATCGGTCAAGTACACAACTTCTTAGGGGTAAGTGTTGGTGTAATTTTAAGTAATATGAAACCAGCAGAAAGAAGAGAAGCATATAACTGCGACATCACATACGGAACAAACAATGAGTTTGGATTTGATTACCTTCGTGACAACATGGTAGTTTATGCAGAAGAAATGGTACAAAGAGACCTAAACTATGCTGTAATTGATGAGGTTGACTCTGTTCTTATTGACGAAGCGAGAACACCGCTTATCATTTCTGGACAAGGTTCAAAATCGACTCATCTTTACAAAGCGGCAGACATTTTTGTACGTCGTTTAAAGAAAGGTCAACTTCTTGGCGAAGAGTCTGCAATGAGTAACTTAATGCGTGAAGAAATCGAAGAAGAAGGCGACTACATTGTAGATGAAAAACAAAAAACAGTTACATTAACACAAGATGGTATCAAAAAAGCAGAGCAATACTTTGCACTTGATAACTTAGCTGATCCAGATAACATGGAAATCCAACACCACATTAACATTGCGCTTAAAGCACATAGCTTAATGCACAGAGAGAAAGATTATATTGTTGATGAAAAAGGTGAAATCGTTATCGTTGATGAATTCACAGGCCGTTTAATGGATGGACGTCGTTACTCAGACGGTCTTCACCAAGCAATCGAAGCAAAAGAAGGTGTTGAAGTTAAGAAAGAAAGTAAAACACTTGCAACAGTTACTTTCCAAAACTACTTCAATAAATATAAGAAAAAAGCAGGTATGACAGGTACTGCTCTTACAGAAGAGTCAGAGTTCAGAGATATCTACTCTATGGACGTAATTGTTATCCCTACAAATAGACCAATCCAACGTATTGACCATGCAGACGTTGTATTCAAAACAGAAGCAGCTAAATTCAAAGCGGTTATCGAAGATATTAAAGAATCTCATGCCAAAGGACAACCAGTTCTTGTTGGTACAGTTACAATCGACACATCTGAATTACTTAGCAAAATGCTTAAACGTGAAGGGATTCCTCACCAAGTACTTAATGCAAAATATCATGCAAAAGAAGCTGAGATTGTTGCATTAGCAGGTAGAAAAGGTGCAGTAACAATCGCCACAAACATGGCAGGTCGTGGTACAGATATTCAACTTGAAGAAGGTGTAAGAGAAATTGGTGGTCTTAAAATCATCGGTACAGAACGTCATGAATCTAGACGTATTGATAACCAGCTTCGTGGACGTGCTGGACGTCAAGGGGACCCAGGTGAATCAAGATTCTACCTTGCACTTGAAGATGATTTAATGAGACTCTTCACACCAGAATCAACGCTTAAGATGTTTGATGCAATTGGTCTTCCAGATGATGAACCAATTGAGCATAGAATCTTATCTTCAGCTATTGAAAGAGCTCAAAGAAAAGTTGAAAGTAATAACTACGGTGTACGTAAACACTTACTTGAATATGATAAAATCATGAATGAACAAAGAGAAATCATTTATGAAGAAAGATATAAAGTATTAAAGAATGAAAACCTACGTGATAACATTTTATCAATGGCTAAAGATGTGATCAGTAATGTTGTAGACAATGCAACAAATGGTATTGAATACGCAGAAGAATGGAATTTACTAGCGATGTTTGAACAACTTCGTGCAATTATTCCAATCGAACCAATTAGCTATACTAAAGAAGAACAAGAAAGCTTAACAACAGAAAGCTTAAAAGAACGTATCTATGAAGAAGCTGAAAAAGTATATGTTGCAAAAGAAGAAGAGCTTGGCGAACAAATGAGAGAAATCGAACGTGTACTTCTTCTTAAAGTAATCGACCAAAAATGGACAGATCACTTAGACAACATGGAACAAATGAAACAGGGTATCAACCTTCAAGCATATGGTCAAAGAGACCCACTTGTTGAATATCGTTTCTTAAGCTATGATATCTTCGAAGAAATGACAGATAACATTAAAATGGATACTGTAAAAGCTGTATATCACGTAAGAATTGTTGAAAATAAAGAAATTAAACGTGAGCAAGTACTTCAACCAACAGCTGTTAATCACCAAGATAATAGTTTAGGTGCAAAACCAGTTGAGAAAAAAGAAAAAACAGGAAGAAATGACCTTTGCCCATGTGGAAGCGGCAAAAAGTTTAAAGCTTGCTGTGGTAAATTTGAATAATATAGTATAGGAAAACCCACTAGAGTGTATAAGAGAGGCTCTAGTGGGTTTTTTGTAAGAAATAATTTAATAGATTGACTGTTAGTATCACTATGTACTTTGGAATAAGATATTTTGCTAAAAAGATAGATAAAGAAATATAAATATGAAGAAATATTAATACAGACAAATATAAAAATGTAATAACTCATATAGTCAATGATGGTTATATAGTAGAAATGAAGATGTTTTATTATGGAAAAATATTAGAGTGTTTATAGAATGGAATAAATGAATTAAAAATAGCAATAAAAATATAAGGTAATTATGAATGAAAAATTGATATAACTGCCATAATAAATTTGTATTGAAAAAGTAGATATGTGTAAATAAAAGGAAAAATATTAAGATTATTATCCATAGCCCCATAGAATCCATCTCATAGGAGATGGACTATATTGGGCCTATTTATCAAAATCAAAATAATACTAAATCCGTATGGCTACTAGAGCCACTTGTTAAGGTGAGGAATCGCTAAAGTTATAAAATCAAAATCTTTATAGTTATTTTATTTTTAGATTGGGATTTGATTTTATATCCTTAGTATAACTTGAAATACGCAAATCAATACTAGGAAAATATAAGCTATTTTTAAACATAATATATGGATATACATAAAAAAATGCAAGAAAATGAAAAAAGTACTTGCATTATGACAAGTATTAGGATATACTAACAAAGTACTCGAGGGACGCAAAGTTCTAAGAGCAATATGGCGGAATAGCTCAGTTGGCTAGAGCACACGGTTCATACCCGTGGTGTCATGGGTTCAAATCCCTTTTCCGCTATTTATGGTCGCTTAGCTCAGCTGGGAGAGCACCTGCCTTACAAGCAGGGGGTCATAGGTTCGAGCCCTATAGCGACCATCATTTTAAATAATGAATATATGGCGGAATAGCTCAGTTGGCTAGAGCACACGGTTCATACCCGTGGTGTCATGGGTTCAAATCCCTTTTCCGCTACTTTGGTCGCTTAGCTCAGCTGGGAGAGCACCTGCCTTACAAGCAGGGGGTCATAGGTTCGAGCCCTATAGCGACCATTTATTTTATCAGAAAATGCCGTGAAGCATATTTGTTTGCTTTACGGCATTTTTGCATATATAAATAAAAACAATGGTTTTGATTAAAATTAAGAAATTTGTAATATTTTTGTACAAGAATTGTAAGTATAGTCCCTTAAACTAAGAATACAGATTGAATAACAAGTGGAGGGAAGAGCTTGATATGAAGAAAAATGTATTAAGGTTAGAAACGAGTAGAATGATTATAGGTATTCTATTAACACTGGTGGGTTTAATTATGGCACAGCTTTTAGCGATTACAATAGGAACATTACCTACATTAATAGGCGTTCCTAAAGCTATTGGGAATATCATTGCAGGTGTGCTATATCCAGTTTTTATTTTGGTAGAAGTAAAATTGATTTGTAACAAAGTATTAAAACTTTCCTTGGAAAAATGTAAGATTTCTAAAATTTCTTTAAGACCAGTATGGTGTATTGTTGCTGTAGTAATGCCTCTGTTCGTGTGTTTAGGATTGATGTTATTACCAGGCCAGTTCAAAGAAAATGTAATGAGTTTATCAGATAAGTGGACAACTGTTACAGGCGCTGTTGTTTTTATTGGTTTAGGTGTAGGAATTGCAGAAGAAATGGTATTTCGTGGAGTAATTATGAGTGTACTAGAGCATCGCTATAATAAAGTAGTGGCTATTATAGTGCCTTCTGTTACATTTGCATTAGTACATGCTATTGGAATGCATTATGATTTCATAAGTATTTTTCAATTATTAATTGCGGGAAGTGTAGTGGGCATATTGTTTTCGCTAGTTACATATGAGAGTGGTAGTATTTGGAATGCTGCGTTAATGCATGGTATTTGGAATATGAGTATGATTGGGGGAATTTTAAATATTGGAGACAGTGCCAATGAAAGGGCAATATATAATTATGTGTTAGATACAAACTCTAGATGGATAAGCGGTGGTGATTTTGGGATAGAAGCCTCTATTATTTCTATAGTAGTTTATTTGATTTTTATTGTATTAGCAGGATTGTTATATAAAAGAAAAGTAAAATAAGTTAAGATGGGCGTACATAATGTGACTTTATGTACGCCCTATTTGATTGGTATAGAACATTATATAATTTGCATATTGGGGGTATAGCTAGAGATGAAATTTATATAAGAAAGTTTATTTTTGCTGTGATAGAAATTAAAGGAGTTAATAGTGGGATTTTATGGTAAAATATAGAGGAAAATATATTAAAGTCATAAAAGTTATAAAGATTAAAAGTAGTAAGATGTATAAAGTACAGTATGGATAAAATATAAAATGCAATGTAGGTAGAACATAAAGTACAGTATAGATAAAATATAAGGTACGGTGTAGAGAGAGCATAATGCAAAGTATAGGAGAAATATGTAAATGAAAAAAATTATTGGTGCAAAGACACTAAAAACAGCTATTGGTGCTTGTCTTGCTATGCTTATAGCAAGTAGCTTAGAGGTAAAGTACTCAGCTTCTGCAGGCATTATTACAATATTAAGTATTCAAAATACTAGAAGGGAATCCTTGCAAATTGCAATTCGTAGATTAATTGCAACAGTGGTAGCATTATTTTTGGGATCTTGTTGCTTTTTAGCACTAGGTTTCAATGCTGTCAGTTTTGCGATTTATTTATTGCTATTTATACCATCAGCAGTGAAGTTAAAGGTAACAGAAGGTATTGTACCTGCTTCGGTACTAGTAACACATTTACTGGGTGAGGGCTATATTGGAGGAAATCTTATTATAAATGAGTTATTGCTTATGGTGATTGGTGCAGGGATTGCATTATTAGTCAATTTATATATGCCAAGTTTAGAAGAAAGTTTACTAAAAGAGAAGAAAAAAATAGAGGTCGAGATGTATGCAATCTTTATTAAAATGGAACAGGCTTTAAAGGTAGAGGGGTATACATTAGATATTCAAAATGAACTTAAGTCGGTAAAAGAAGGATTACAAGTGGGGATGGCAAAGG
Source organism: Cellulosilyticum sp. (assembly GCA_017941635.1). Lineage (GTDB taxonomy): Bacteria > Bacillota > Clostridia > Lachnospirales > Cellulosilyticaceae > Cellulosilyticum. Next base: position 9,565 of record JAGAVZ010000151.1, on the reverse strand, counting down.
CGACTCAGTACAGAAATAACTCTTATATAGGAAAGAAGTCGTTATATGAGAAGTATTTTGATATGCGTTTTTCGCAGTATAAAGTAATGCTTTATATGCAGAAGCACTTTGAACGTTTTTATATGGTGTCGAAGGAAGCTTATAAAGTGGCAGATTTAACCCATCAAATTGCACTATCTGTAAAAGGTAAAGTCTTGGTGGAAACTTTATTGGAGCAAGTAGAGGGGCTTAGAGCCTATTTTAAAGAAAGTAGACTACCAACTTCTAGGGACGAATTTGAAAATAGAGCAATGCTTTATCAATTTTTGACAGATGTAGAACAGTTTTTGGATATCAAAAAGTTATTTAAAGAAGAAATGAGCGAAGCAGAAAGACAGGAATATATGAAGTATTATGATCTTTAATATAGAAGAAATAGGAGAATGAACTGACCATAATAAGTTGGACAAACCATCCAACTTATTATGGTCAGTTTTTTATGAACTTAAATGATTGTAGAGCATTAAGAATCGAAAAGTGGTAAGTATACTTATAAAATGATTATGAGAGTATAGATGCTAACTGTAAATTTATAAGAACATGAAAATGCATAGAGAAGGTTAAAATGAGAAAAAAGTGAGCATATAGACAGAAATAGCTGTCAGTTGTAGAAAAGATTATGCGTACAAATTAAGAAAATACAAGATTGATAGGGGAGATATAAAGAATAAGTAAATTCACTTTATTAATAGTGTAACCTTATAGAGAAAATAGGAGATTGAATGAGTATTCGACAGAGATTAGGATAGCTAAACGTTTTTTCCTGGGAAATAAACACAGATTTATATTAGCTAAAAAAAAATATGTCGCAAAATTTTTTGAATTTGTTACCAAATAATTACAAAAATATTTATTCCTTTTTATGTATAATGATGCTACTTATGGGAGGGAGAGAGGACCAGTGGTTAATACAGAAGAGAAAAAGGGATTAACATTTATAGAGATTATAAAAAGTATTAATTGGAAGGGTATCATCTTATGCATGATGAGTTTTGTCATGGGACGAGTATGTTTATTTGATACTTTTTATACAATAGGGATTGCATATGTTGGGGCTATGTTTTTTAGCAAATCAGTTAGAAGATGGACAGCAATATTTGGGATATTGGGAATGTTATCAGCCGGCATCATAAATGTTGAAATCATGAAATACATACTAATGATTATTGTATTAACTGTACTAAGAGAACTTGTAGATATATTTAAGATTAGATGTAATATGAGAAATCAGATGATTAGTTTAGCAATTAGTGTTTTTGGAATTAATATTCTTAACATGCTATTACAGGACTTTACAATATATAAGTTGATTGTAGGGCTATTAGAGATGACAGTTGCAGTAGGTTTAATGGGGATATTGCGTTTGGCGTTGGAAATTATTTATGAAAATAAGAAGATTATATTATCTGAGTATGAACTTGCTAGTATTTCTTTTTTGATAGCTTTGTTTTTATGTGGAACAGTAGATTTTTATGTAGTTGTACCTTATATGCAACGTGTTTATTTAAAGGATGTATTAGTGTTTGTTTGCATGATTGGGGCAACTTACATGGGGGGTGTAGCAGGAGGTATTGTTGTCAGTATTATTATTAGTACGGTTTTAGTTGTAATAGGCTATATGCCTCCTAGTTTTTTGGGGATTTATGTCTTTTCAGCTTTAATAGGGGGATTATTTCATCAGTTAGAAAGAATAGGAATTATATTTGCTATGACATTGGGGTTATTATTAGCTTTTGCATTGTTTAATGATCGTATTATAGATTTGCCTATTTTGGGCTCATACATTGTAGCTGCCTTAGTTAGTTTAATAATACCTAAAAGTTATTTTGGCATAGCAAATTGGTTTGGTTATAGCAAAGAAGTAGATGAGGCACACCACTTATTTAATGTACAATCTGTTATTACGGACAAGCTTTCTAGATTTTCAGTTGCCTTTGAGAATTTGGGAAAGGATTTCACCAAGATTCCGTTGAAAAAGATGGAACTAGATATGAAACAAATGAATCAAATTATAGAAGATACAGGAGAAAGTTTATGTGTGGATTGTACCATGTGCGAATTTTGCTGGAGAGATTATATAAAGGATACCTATAGAAGTGGTTATAAAATGTTGGGGCAACTGGAGCAGAAGGGGCAGATTTCAGTGGGAGATATTCCAGAGGAATTCAAGAAGTCATGTATTAATGCTGAAAGCTTTGCTTATGCTCTAGGGTTGAAATTAGATGTTTTTAGGCAAAATTGCAAATGGCAAAAACAATTTGAAGAAACAAGAAGCTTGATAGCAGATGAATTTAAGGGGATAGCAGAGAGTGTAGAGAAACTCTCAAAAAGCATAGAAGGAGATCTTTCTTTTAATAAAGAGGATGAAAAGAAGATAAAGGATGCACTTCATAGTCAGGGAATTCGATCTAGAGATATTATGGTACTAGAGAATAACGGAAGAAAATTAGAAATTCATCTTTATTGCAATTATAAAGGGGAGTCAGATTATAAAGAAAAGGTTTTGGAGGCCACTGAGCGTGCATTGGGAGTGGATTTAGAAGTTAAGAAATATGAGTATTTTGTAGAAGAAGCATTTTGTTATTTTGAAATAGGAGTAAAAAAACAATTTAGTATATTAGCCAGTGCTTATAATAAAGCAAAAAATGATGTATGTGGTGATGTATATAGTTTTATGGAACTTGAAGATGGCAATTATTTATTAGCAGTTGCAGATGGGATGGGAAGTGGGCCTGTGGCACGTCAACAGAGTGAATCGACTATAGAGTTGTTGGAATCATTTTTAGAGGCTGGATTTGATAGTGAAGTAGCATTAAAGATGATTAATTCGGCATTGGTGCTTAAGTCAGATGGAGAAACATATACAACTATGGATATGGCATTGTTTAATCAATATACAGGCGTAATAGAGTTTTTGAAAATGGGTGCCTCTACTAGCTTTATTGTAAGAGATGGTGAAGTCATGACAGTAAAGGCAAGTAGTTTACCAATTGGTATTTTGAGTCAGGTGGATTTGATAAGCTGTAAGAAACAGCTTAAAGATGGTGACCTTTTAATTATGGTAACAGATGGTATACTAGAGAGCCGAAATGAATTAATTGACTGTGAAAATACGTTTAAGCATTTTATATTAGAAGCTAAGTCAAATAGTCCTGAGTATATGGCAAAATTCTTACTTAACAAGGCGAAAAATCTGATGGCAGGTGAAGAGGGGGATGATATGACTGTGGTAGTTGCTAGAGTGTGGAAACAATATTAAAACAAGAAAGGTAATAGATTAAGAGGAAAAAATAAATTAAAAGAATAAATTAAAAGAATAAATAAGTTAAAACGTAAGTAGATTAATAATGATAATAGTATAAATCAAAGAGCTTATAAGAAAAGTAAAAATAACTTCCTTATGAGCCTTATTTTTTGTGGAAATACAAAGGAGACTGAATATAAAGAAAAATATTGGGAAGATTTATAACATATCTACATTAAAAGATGAGGAGATATGCTATGAAAAGAGAAATTGTAATAGACGGAACGGCAAGTGATTGGTTTGAAAAAGCTACCTTTGTATTGAAAGATGATTCTAGAATACAGACTCCTAATAATTTAGTAAATTATGCAGAAGAACTTATAGAAAATCATATGAAAAAATGTCCTCAATCTAATCCAGTGGCTAAAATACCCAGTTTGCCACCAGTGGATTTTACACATAAACAAATAAATCCTTATCAAAAAGCGCAGAAGGCATATCAGGCTCAGATGCAGATGGAATACAGCCGTCTTCAAAAAGAAAAAGAAGCCATCAAAAAACGTGCGAGGCATGTAAATACCTTTGTAACTCTATCACTCATTGCGTGTATACTAAGTCTATTGGCATTAGCATTTAGTAGTTTAGGATAGAAAGATTTATAAGAGGTAAATGATGATAGGATGATTTCGGAAATATGCAGAAGGGGAATTTAACCAGTCAGATATTGAAAAATCCTTAGAGATTGATTTATAGTATAACTAGTTTAGAAATGAGCCTTTATTTAGGTATATTTTAGTCCTATTTAAAATGTACAAGTTGGCTATACTATAATAAGGAGATTTTAAATGGAGAAACAAGTCCATGAAAAAGTAAGAGCGTTCATTGAAAAGCACAAGCTCATTAGTCCAGGGGATGAACTGGTACTAGGGGTATCAGGTGGAGCTGATTCAATGATGCTGTTACATTATTTTTACTTACATCAAAGCTTATATAATGTTAAATTAAAAGTGGCGCATATTCATCATGGATTAAGACAAGCAGCTGATTTGGATGCGCAGCTTGTAGAAGAATCTTGTCAAAAATACAAGATTCCTTTTTATAGACATGATTGTAATATCAGTGAAATTTCCAAAGCAAAGAAACTATCAGAGGAAGAAACCGGTAGGTTAGAAAGATACAATTTCTTTATATCATTATTAAATCCAAATGGTAAGATAGTTACAGCACATAACATGAATGACCAAGCAGAAACCATGCTTATGAGATTTGCAAGGGGAACAGATGTTAAAGGGCTAGCTGGAATACTACCAAGAAGAGAGCAAATTATTAGACCAATTCTATGCTTAACAAGGGAAGAAATAGAAGCGTATTGCATGGCGTTACAGATTCCTTATAGGGATGATGAGAGTAACTTTAAAGAAATTTACACTAGAAATAAAATCAGGCTAAAATGTCTTCCATATATAAAGGAAGAATTAAATCCTTCCATTATTTCAGTTCTGGGAAGGCAAAGTGAACTGTATAGAGAAGAAGAAGATTTTCTAGAGCTGCATACAAAGGAACTCTATGAAAAAGCTTGTGAGGTATCAGAAAATCAAATTCTGATTAAACTCAAGGCTATGGAAAATATGCATAGGTATATGCAAAAGCGTGTCATCTTAAAGGCGATTGAAGAGATGGTTGGAAGAAGAGATATTACAACCAATCATATAACATCTTGTGTAGAATTAATGGAGCTACAAGTTGGAAGAGAAATTCATTTACCGTATGGTCTAGTGGTGAAGAAGGACTATGAAGAACTTCGTTTAACAAAAGAAAGCAGGAGAAATAAAGAGGAAAACACCTCATTTTGCTTAGATTTAAAAGAAGGGATATATCATATTCCAAAGGCTGAATTGACTATAGAAGTTAGAAAATGCGTATATGAAAGAATTAATCAAAACAATGAAAACATATATACGAAATATATTGATTATGGTAAAATAAAAAATGGATTGCAAATTCGAACTCGTAGGGCCTCTGATTATATTAAGCTTAAAGGTGGCAGTAAAAAACTAAAAAAACTGTTTACTGATGATAAGATTTCTAAAGCCATAAGAGATACATTACCACTTATAGCAGATGGTGATGAGATTGTATGGATTGTAGGAAACCGATTGAATATAGATTACTATATTACGGAGCAAACAGACGAGATTTTGGAAATTAAAATACTTAAAGAACGTAATTAGGAGGTACTATGTTAGATTTAGACACAAGTAAATTAGACACACTTATTTCATCAGAAGAATTACAAGCACGTGTTGCCGAGTTAGGTGCTCAAATTAGCAAAGATTATGAAGGTAAAGAGCTTGTAGTATTATGCATATTAAAAGGTGGAGTTATGTTTATGACTGACCTTGTTAAGCATATTACTGTGCCACTTAAATTAGAATTTATGGTTGTATCAAGTTATGGAGATGAATATAAAAGTAGTGGTATTGTAAAAATCATGAAGGACTTAGATGAGCCAATTCATGACAAACATGTACTTATTGTAGAAGACATTATTGATTCAGGACGTACATTAAATTACTTAACGAAAATGCTTGGAGAAAGAAATCCTGCAAGTCTTAAACTCTGTACACTTCTTAACAAAGAAGAAGAGAGAGTAACAGATGTTAGAGTTGATTACACAGGCTTCAAAGTAGGAAACGAATTTGTAATTGGATATGGACTTGATTACAAGCAATATCTTAGAAACTTACCATATATTGCTGTTAAAAGAGGGTAGTATCTAGAAATAGAGAGGAGGAGTTATACATGAAAAAGAAATTTAAAGGTACTTATGTTTATCTTATCCTTGTAGTTGTGCTAGCATTATTTGTATTTTACGGAACAGGAAAAGATTTTAATCAAAGTACACCTAAAATGGGCTTATTTGATGTAATGACCAAGATTGAAAATCAAGAAATTAAATCAATTGAGCAAATTGTATCGAGTGCAGATGATGGTAAATTTATTGTAACAGATAAAGAAGGCAATAGAACAACAATCAGTGCCTCACAAGAAGCATTCAGCGAATATTTACTAGGGTTATCACCAGAAATCAGAAATTCAATTACTTTTTCAAGTAGTGAACCACAAACAAGTTTATTCTTCCCTATCTTACAAATCATTTTAATTATAGGGATGTTTATCTTCATCATGATTTTCTTTGTTCAACAAATGCAAGGCGGTGGTGGCGGCGGTGGCCGTATCATGTCGTTTGGTAAAAGTAGAGCGAAAATGACGATTGATGATAAAGGTGAAATTACATTAAAAGATGTAGCTGGTCTTGATGAAGAAAAAACAGAAGTAGCAGAAATCGTAGACTTCCTTAAAAATCAAAATCGTTATGTTCAAGTTGGAGCGAAAATTCCAAAAGGGGTACTTCTTGTAGGGCCTCCAGGAACAGGTAAAACATTACTTGCAAAAGCTATCGCAGGTGAAGCTGGGGTACCATTCTTTAGTATTTCAGGTTCAGACTTCGTAGAAATGTTTGTTGGTGTTGGGGCTTCTCGTGTAAGAGACTTATTCGAGCAAGCTAAGAAAAACGCACCATGTATTGTATTCATCGATGAGATTGATGCCGTAGGTCGTAAGCGTGGAGCTGGTCTTGGCGGTGGTCACGATGAAAGAGAACAAACACTTAACCAACTTCTTGTTGAGATGGATGGTTTCGGTATTAATGAAGGGGTTATCGTACTTGCAGCAACTAACCGTTCTGACGTACTTGACCCAGCACTTCTTAGACCAGGTCGTTTCGATAGAAAAATTGTGGTTAATAGACCAGATATCACAGGTCGTAAAGCGATTCTTAAGGTTCACTCAAAAGGTAAACCACTTAACGAAGACATTGACCTTGATGTTATTGCAAAATCAACACCAGGATTTACAGGTGCGGATCTTGCAAACTTAATGAACGAAGCAGCACTTCTTACTGCTCGTCATGGAAAACGTGCCATTGATATGAATGAAGTGCAAAAAGCACTCATCAAAATCACAATGGGTACAGAAAAGAAAAGTCATATCATTACTGATAAAGAAAGAAAGCTTACAGCTTACCATGAGGTAGGTCATGCACTTTTAGCAGAGCTGTTAGATAAAGTTCAACCAGTACACATTGTATCTATTATCCCGGTAGGTCAAGCTGGTGGTTTCACAATGACATTATCTAAAGATGATAGTTTCCGTACAAAAGGTGAATTACTTCAACACATTATCATGACTCTTGGTGGTCGTGCAGCAGAAGAATTAATCTTAGATGATATCACAACAGGGGCATCTGGAGATATCAAACAAGCGACACAAATCGCTAGAGAAATGGTTACAGATTATGGTATGAGTCGTCTTGGACCAATCAAATACGGTAATGAAAGTTCAGAACCATTCTTAGGTAGAGACTACAATCATTCACGTGACTACGGTGAAGCACTTGCTACAGAGATTGATAAAGTAGTAGGTGAAATCATCACTGAAGCATACGATGAAGCAATTAGATTATTAAAAGAAAATATGGATTTACTTCACAAAGCATCTCAAATTCTTATGAAGAAAGAAAAACTTTCTGGTCCAGAATTTAGAGCAATTCTTCGTGGAGAAGAAATCGATGAAGAAAATGTAGCAGACTTTAATCTTTTTGATTCTGTATTAGAATCAGAAAAAGAAAATGCTACAACTCAAGGTGTAAACTTAGAGAAACCTTCAGTAGATGTAGTGGTAGATGATGAATCAATCCACAACATAACAGTAGATGAAATGACTGAAGACAATACAACAGAAGAAGTATAAATACTAATAAAGAGTTAAGCTTAGAGAATCTGAATATTAGACTTTGTTAGGATTTAATATAGAAGAGTGTCATAAGATGAGAAATCATTTTATGACACTTTTTTGTATGGGTATGATTAAATAAAATATATTTTATAGAAGTAATGAATTGATAATTGAACTCTTGAAAAGATTAGTGTAATATCAGTAATTATGGTAGATTAAAACAGTTCTATAGTAGAGATGAGGGAGTAGACATGAAGGAGAAAGTATTAGCTTTTTTAAAAGAAAAAGATGGGTATTGTTCAGGCGAAGAAATTAGCCATAAAATTGGGGTAACAAGAGCTGCCATTTGGAAAGCTATTAAGAAATTACAAGCAGATGGCTATGAGATAGAATCAAGTACTAAAAAAGGATACAAGTTACTTTTAGCACCTAATATTGTGACATCTAGTGAAGTAAAAGAACACTTAAGAACGGAATGTCTAGGTCAAATGATCCATTATGAAAAAGAAATAGACTCTACTAATAATAAGGCAAAAGAGTTGGCACGAGAAGGCGCAGAAGAAGGCTTATTAGTAGTAGCTGATAAACAAACAAATGGAAAGGGGCGCTTAGGACGAAACTGGGAATCGCCGGAAGGAACAGGGATATGGATGAGTCTAATCCTTAGACCAAAGATTTTACCACAGTATGCAAGTCAGATTACCCTTGTAGCTGGTCTTTGTATGTGTGAAACATTAAAAGCAATGACTGGTTTAGAAGCGAGCATCAAATGGCCCAATGATGTAGTCATCAATGGGAAGAAAATCTGTGGTATTTTAACAGAGATGAGTGCTGAGATGGAAGGGGTTAATTATATTATTCTGGGAATCGGAGTTAATGTAAATATGACAGTTTTTCCAGAAGAACTACCGTATGCTTCATCCCTTGCTTTAGAGGGTGGGATGGAGTATTCTAGAAAAGCTATTATTGATGATTTCTTAGAGCGATTTGAGAAAGAGTACAATAGTTATAAACAAACACCTAATCTTGCAGGCATTAAAGAAAGATACGAACAAAATTGTATAACACTTCACAAGAAGGTGAAACTAATAAAGAATGCAGAAGAAATCATCGCAGAAGCTATAGGCATTACCACTGATGGTGCATTAAAGGTTCGATATGAAGACGATACAATAGAAGATATTGTATCAGGAGAAGTATCTGTTCGAGGATTATATGGGTATGTGTAGATGATTTGCCAAATAACATTTTCTCTTTTGCAAGAGCTAAAATAGTGTTACAGTATTAATGATATTAAGATATAGACATTTATTAATCATTTTATAGATGATAGTGCAGTAATTTTGGTAGTGTAAAGTAATCTATGAAAAATTAAAATCAAAGATTAGTTACACTAAACCTAAAAATGGTAGGTGATTTATAAGAGAAAAAGCTATTTTGGGGCGTGAGAAATAACCCATTTAAAGGGCATTTTTTGAAGAGGTT
>JAGAVZ010000150.1 GCA_017941635.1 Cellulosilyticum sp. | reverse complement strand
TATATTATTTATATATTTTTTTATTAGTTGCCCCTTATATCTTTTTATACTTTTATTTTTCTTTTTTACTCATAGAAAATAGTTTCCTAAATGCCCAAAACACTTATTAACCATTGATAATTCAAGCTTTTAGCTTTCCCTACTTTATCCCAAATTGGGCAAATCGGGCATTTTGTGCAATTTGTCCTTTTTTCCCAACTTTCCCAATGTATTGAGGCTCAAGGCTTTCTTTTTATGCCAATATAATAGTACTGATTACTCTTGATCAGTTTAATACCATGCTTAAGTGCTCTTGCTGCTACATTCTTTTTCTTGATAGGCTCTATATCTTCATTGGTACACCAGTCTTGATAAGCTTTTTCTAGATCAGTCTTTAACACACGGTCCTTCTTATCACCCGTTTTAATGTAATGTTCAGAGATGAAACTATACAAACTATCATTCGCACCTCTATATTCTTCTAATGCCCTAGTACTGGCTTCGCTTTTTGTAAATCGATACTCATTTTCTATCAACCTATGCAATCCTTCTAGTGCCCATAATAAAATGCCTTCTACTTCCTGCTCCATCTGTTCTAAGATATTGCCCACTCTCTCCTGATCTTCCAGTACTCTATCACAAGGAATAATAATAAAACGATCAAATAAATGAGTTCCTTTATCCCCCTTAAAGTAAGGTAAGTCATTACATCCAAAAGTGATAGTTCCTCTAAAAATATAAGGAAAAGCTTGTCTGCCTTTAAGCTCACAATCAATCAAACCACCACCTGTTAGCTTCTTAAAGTTTGAGCTATCCTCAATACTGGTTGCTGTTTGATCATCAATAAGGACTGCCTTTTTACCATATAAACTGCCCATTCCAAAGTTTTTCTCAAACTGCTGAATGCTGCTGGCACAGATATTCTCTCTACCAATCATATAGGCTAGCATATTATTAAACTGTGTCTTACCCGTATTCCCTACAGGACTCGCCAAACCTAAACACTTCTTAGGAAGATAGCCTGGTATATTCGAAATAGTAAGTCCAAACCACTCTTGTAATATAGCCGCTAAGCTCTGATCACCATTTGTTAGCATATTAATAAACTTTAACCATACTGAAGGTTTTGGCGCTTCTGGATTATAAGTAGCATTAAGCTGAATAGTACTTATGACCTCTTTGGAATGTGGTTCTAATTGCTTAGTTTCAATATTATAAAGTCCATTTTTCAAGTTAATATATTTACTGCAGTCATCGAGTAATTCAAAATTAGTCATAGCCACATCTGTCATCAGGTGTTTATATACTTCTTCCCAAGCATGTGGTTTGCAAAGCTCATCCGGGATAAAAGCTTTGATTTTTCCTTTAAACTCATTAGGAGAGATTAAGCTATAATAGCCATTCTCATACCAATATAAGAACTCACTATCAAAACCTCGTTTTCTAACAACAAGGTAAGCGCAATGCTCTCTCATATATTTAGCCAGCTTAAGTGGATCGAGACACTTAGCGCCTTTAGCATTGTAATAAGTAATATCCAGTGGTGCCTCAACTTCTTCATCCCCTAATGCAGCCATTACGCTTTTATTGCTTTGCTGTTTCACCCTACTGTCTTTCTGTGCAAACTCAATCATTGCTTTCATAGATGGTAGGATTTTAGCATTTTCTTTAACTCCCTCATCCTTGCTACCGAATAGATGAATCCTTACAAGATCAAAGCTGTTATGGCTATTGCCACCTGCTGGATCTGTTGAATGGTGGGAGTATAGATACTTATCATCATAAATAATGGCTCCTCCTGAAGTTGAACCCCCTGCGTAAGTGTAACGATTAGGACCTAACTCTTCACATGGTACATAAATATCTGATAGAAAAGTTTCAATAGCTTCAGTAATGGTATAAGCTTTACAAAAGTCACCGACAATGCCTTCTTTTTGTGTTGGATCTCCTAGCATTTTCAGTTCATGCTTTTGAATTTTACTGACTCTTGATGACCTAGGCCACTCCCTACAATCTTTCCAATTTTTATATGCACTAAGCATTTTATCTACGTCTACCAAGCTCCCCTCTTGACTATCGTAAAAATACTCTGCATCCTTACTCTTTGTTGGCCAATACATTAGTCTTGTTGGCTCATAAGTGGTATCATCAAATAAGTCTATTCCTAATTGCTCTGCTAGCTTCCTAGCTACCGCTTCATACTCTTCTTCACTTACTTTTCTTGATAAAGGAAAAACCAAACGGTATCTTGGCTTCGCTTTACAATGTTTATGGGTGCTGTAAATACAGCAAGTATAATCATACAGTAAGGTAAAGCTATCCCAAAAATCTGACTTACCAAAATCCATGTCTAAACATAATAATTGCCTATATTCAACATATCCTTTTCTTCTTTTTCCTTCTCTGAGCTTTCCGCCTACAAAACCACCCTTATCTTTTATGGCATCCTGCTTTGCTTTATCCATAGACATATATTCGGCATAGGTTTCAGGTGTTTCTTTAGGATGAGCTATCTTATCTAAAAGTTGCTGCCAAGTCATCTTCTTATTCATCCAATTAGTTGATCTTCTAGACGAAGCTACAGCAATATCAAAGACCATTTCATTCATGTACACACCTACTTTCTATAGGAATACATCCTAAACTTACCAACATAGCTGCGTCGACTTTGATACAATCCTCGACTCTTAAATGGTCAATCTTTTCTGCAATAAGACTTTTATCTATAGTAAAGATTTGTTCCAACATAACCATGCTTGGTTTCCAAAGCTTGTAGTTTTTAAGAAGAACATGTGTTGGAATATCTGTTCTTTTTGTATTGCTTGTAATCATTGCTACAATCACTGTTCTAGAAAATATATTACCCTTATTGTTTTGAAGAATAATAGCTGGTCTATCGAAATGCTGCATACTACCAACAAAACTTCCAAGCTCTCTTACATAAACAATATCATATTTACAAAGCTCCATTATCTTCGCCTCCTTAATCTTTTTGATAGAATGAGCATTCATATGTATCTGCTCTAAGCAGTAATCCTGGTGCCCACTCAATTGGTGTACTCATAATCTGTGTTACCTCTTCAATACTTCCTCTACCTTTTGGCATGTCTAGTATAACCTCATCTGAACATGCATGACAATCTGATAGCCTGACTTGTCTAAGTGTTTCATTGCCTCTCCTAAACAATCTCTTGCAATTGCCTGGACAATGTTTTCTACTAATTTGCCTCCATAGGTATTTAATCTGGACCATCGCTTGCTTTGTTGTTCGGTACCCATATAAGTAATCTGTTTTCCTTGTATAGCCACATCATAGTAGGCTAATCTTCTGCCACTTGGTAACTCAATAAAAAGATAACCTTTCTCATATGAGAAAATGACACCTTTACCTATATCCTGTGGCCAGCCAGACTCTATAGTTTCCTTAGCTGCTCGTTCACAAGTGTTCCAAAGCTTTACAATATGAGGATTAGCTTCTCTCCAATCAGTAATCAGACCTTGCAGTTCAACATCACTAAGCCCCATATCTCCAGCCCCCATTGCCTTAAGCGCACCTACTCCACCTTGATAGCCACAGGCCAATTCTGCCACCTTACCTTTCTGTCTTAATGGACTTCCTTTATGAATCTCCTCTATAGGCACCTTAAACATTCTACTGGCTGAAGCCTCATAAATTTTGCCGTGAGAAGCAAATACATCTATTCGCCACTGTTCACCAGCAAGCCATGAAATCACTCTTGCTTCAATAGCTGAGAAGTCTGATACAATAAATCGATTTTCCTTCGAAGGAATAAAAGCCGTTCGCACGAGTTGTGATAAGACAAATGGCGTTTCACCAAATAATAGCTCTAGCTTTTCAAAGTCATTTTCCCAGACTAAGGATCTAGCCAGCTCCAAATCCGGTATCTTGTTCTGAGGTAGGTTTTGCAATTGTACCAAGCGTCCTGAGTTTCCTGTCACCCAAACTCTCCCATTCCTTCTTACAAGAAAATAACCAGTTTGGGTTTCGGCACAATAGACCTCTCCACAAAAATCAATTATTTTGGGTTTATTTTTTACCTCATGACAATTTTTAGGGGCCAACCAAATATCTACAACATAGGCATCATTCCACTTTGGATTGTTCCTTACTTTCTTCTTTACCAAAGCACTCCTTCCTGTTAAATGCGCAAATGCCTGAATCATATCTGCATTTTGCTTATTACATGTAGAATACTGAATGCTATTTGGAGCACTACGATACCCATCCCAATGTACTAGTTCATCAAAGAAAACATCTGCGCTTTCATCGAATATCCAAGGGCCAAATGTTTTATTTTGAAACATTCTAAGCCACATAGGCATATGCCTAGAATAAATAGTAAAAACGTATCTTATACGGCTGTTTTCAGAATAACTTTTAAGGCTATATAAGATATCAGCTGCTCTCAGTAATGTTTTACAACGCGCCACTTTTCGTTCTTTTGTAAATGCTAGTTTGATGTTTCCCTCATTCGTATAATATCCATCGGCTTGGACCATAATAATGACTCTCAAAAATTGGTGCTGCATTCCACAGCCAGTACGTCTATAACCAGTAAAAGGAATACTAGGTCTATAATGAGCCATGTTTGCAACAGTATCTACTGTCCACTCTCCTTCATATCGTTTCTTCACATACATCCGATGGTCTGGAGTACTTAACTGTGAAATTCTCGTATCCTCGTATTCATATAACTCTCCTTTGTATGAAAAAGACAGTGCTTTTGCCTCTTGGAAAGATACCATTTCACCTATAGGATTCCAACAGGCTATCTTTCCACCTTTCCACTCATCGAGTCTTTCCCACCCCTTTTCAGTAAGTACTTCATGATCACCTGTTAAGCACCACCTTCCAGACCGATTAGCACCGTAAAACTGAAAGCATCCTCTTACTCTGTTGTCATGACATACTGCTCGTTTCATTGCTTCATACTTTTTAGTGGAGGTCTTGCTCATGGCTTGTCTAAGTTCTAATACCCTTTTAACCTTTCTATCCGTACTTTCTATAAGCCCCTGTACCTTTGCTTTATCAAGCCCTGTAGGATTGACTCCTTGTTCTCGCAGCCAGTTCTTTAACTGTGCAATGCTGTTAGGATTAGCTAAGCCAGTAAGTGCTTTTGCTTCCTGTATTAACTTCTCTTGATAGGCCTCATCATAAGCAATAATGTTATCTACCATATCTGTATCAATCAAAACACCCGTATCGTTTATCTTCTGATCCAGCTGCCAGAGCTCCCACTCTGATTGAACGATTGGGAACTGTTCTAGCTGCTCTTTTATACTTCTTTCTGCTACAACATCTTGTTTACAATAGGCTTTAAACAACTCCCATTTTTCTAAGTCATGCTCTGGTAAGTTTCTGCTTCTATTACCATTTGCAGTAGTTGGTTTACATGGCACACAGAAATACTGAATCAATGCTTTACCTGTTTTGCTCTTTGCCTTATCCTCTCCAAAACCAAGTGCCTTACACACCTCAGCAAGGTTACCTGGCAGTCCTAGT
>JAGAVZ010000149.1 GCA_017941635.1 Cellulosilyticum sp. | reverse complement strand
ATTTAAATAAATATAAATTATTTTCTTTAAAATCAGAAATAAATGAGGTAAACTATATATGATATATATAAATTTAAGAGTTTATACAGGGATTAAGTGGTGAATTTTACTATTATGGGAGGAATTAAAAGATGGCAAAGATAAAAGGTGATTTTACTTTACCTGGAGAATCAGGCTTTGAAGATTTAACACTAAGTTTAGCTGAAAGATGGGGAGCAGATGTTATTAGGGATAGTGATGGTACTCAGCTTTCAGATAAAATTATTAATACAGATTACGGTATTTATTCTACATTATGTTTGATTCGTTCTGATAACCAGTGGGCAAAAGCTAATAAAGATAAATTGCAACAAAACTTCTTGATGAGCTTTCCTGTAACAGCTATGGAGGATGAAGTGATTATTTCTCCGTTAAAGGGATATTTTAAAGAACAATTCATAATGAATAATCTAGATGACCCAAAAGAGTTTTGGCAAGTTTTTGATCGCACAACAGGAGAAGAAGTACCATTAACAGATTGGGAGTATAACAAGGAGAAAGAAGAAGTAACAATCAAAAATACAAAGAGATGGCATGAGTATACAGTGAACTTCTTAGCCATTAGAATTTGGGAAGAGATTTCAATGTACAACCATATCACAAATGACTGGGGCAACAAAGAACATCTCATGGCAGTGGAGCCAAGGCATGTGGAAGTACAAGAACATATGCTTAAGTGGTTAGAAGAATGGTGTGAGTCACATCCAAAGACAACCGTTGTACGTTTTACTTCTATGTTCTATAACTTTGCTTGGTTCTGGGGGGAAGACAAAGATAGAAGAAATCTATTCTCAGACTGGGGTTCATATGATTTTACAGTAAATCCAATTGCACTTAGAGCTTTTGAGAAGGAAAAAGGCTATAAGATGACTTCTGAAGACTTTATCCAAAATGGTAAATACAATGCGACACATAATGCACCTACAAAGAAGTATCGTGAGTGGATGGACTTTATTAATGAATTTGTTGTAGATTTTGGTAAGAAGTGTATTGATATTGTACATCGTTATGGCAAAAAAGCTTACGTCTTTTATGATGATAGCTGGATTGGTGTGGAACCTTCTGGTAAGCGTTTTAAGGAGTTTGGTTTTGATGGACTCATTAAATGTGTTTTCAATGGATTTGAAGTACGTTTATGTGGCCAGTGTGATGCAGTAGAAATAAAAGAGCTGAGATTGCATCCATATTTATTCCCAACAGGGCTTTCTGGTGAGCCTACCTTTGCACCAGGCGGAGATCCTACAACAGATGCAAAACGCTTTTGGAGAAATATTAGAAGAGCATTACTTAGAAAGTCAGTGGATCGTATTGGCTTAGGCGGATACTTACACTTAGTTGAGCCATTCCCTGATTTTTGTGAGTACATAGAGAAAATTTCAGATGAGTTTAGAATGATTAAGGCATTTCATAAAGAAGAAAAGCCATATGTATTACCAGGAAAGGTAGCCATTCTATCAGCATGGGGAGACCTTCGTAGCTGGACATGTAGTGGGCATTTCCATGAGAATCCAACAAGAGATTTGATGAATATTTTAGAGTCATTGGCAGGACTTCCAGTGGATGTGGAATTTATTAACTTTGAGGATATTAAAGAAAAAGGTATTTCTAAAGATATTAAAGTGCTCATCAATGCAGGATGTAAAGGTAGTGCTTGGAGTGGTGGTTTCTACTGGAAAGATACAAAGGTAGTAGAAACAATTAATGAATGGGTGTATGAAGGTGGATGTTTTATAGGAATCAATGAAGCTTCTCAAATAGAAGGCGGATTCCATACACTACAAATAGCTCCTATCCTAGGAATTGATATTGATGATAATGACAGTAAGACTTGCCAAGGTAAATATGGCTATGAAGTAGATAAAAAGCACTTTATTAATGAAGGCTTAGGTGATATCCGAATACCAAGTCATCAAGGTGTTTATTTGATAGATAAAAATACCCAAGTACTTATGGAATCAGATAACGTTCCAACTCTTACAGTACATGAATTTGGCAAGGGTAAGGGGATTTATTTATCAAGCTATCGCTATAATACAGAAAATACCTATATGCTTATGAAGCTTCTTTGCTATGGTAGTGGACAAGAAGAGAAAATAAATGAGTATATTTGTAATAATCCATTAATGGAATGTGCTTATTTTGCAAAGGGCAAAAAATTAGTTGTTATTAATAATGGTGAGACAACAGAAACAACAACTATTGGTACAAAAGAAAAAGGATGTATTGAAGTAACACTGGCACCTTATGAATTAGAGGTGATTCACTTAGATTAATTTGAAGAGGGGTTAATGGTGAAAGGAGTTCTATGTTATTTAAGAAGCTTCCAATTGTAATTCAACTCATTTGTATGTTGGTTATAACGATGGTGATTCCAACAACAGTTATTGTTTACTATAGTACAGTTAGCCTGAGCCAGTATTCGGAAAACGAAATTGCTGAAAGTGTGTTATCTCAACTTAAATCCAATAGTCAAATGAATGAGAGAGAATTATTTAATCTGGTTCAAAATGTACTGACTATAGTAGAAAATAGCAATATAAGAAATATGAAAGGTATAAGTTCATATGAAACGCTTAATAGTAACTATGCAAACATTAGTAAAGGTTTAAAGCTATATACACATCTAAGAGCTATAGATGATAATAGTACACTCATTCAGTCTATGGCGTTTATACCACAAGATTGGAATTATGTGATTACATCGGACAAGGGAATTCAGAGAAAAGAAGAGTATACAGATTTAAGCTGGCTTGAGGCAGCAAGTGAGGAAATGCAGGGGGTAAGTGGATATTGGTATCCAAGAAAAGAGAATGCCATCCCTGTCATTACCTATCTATATCAATTAAATAGACTCACTACGTCTGTAAAGGGATATATTGTTGTAAACATTGAGGAAAGTAAAGTATGTGATATTTTAAATTATGGGACCTATAAGACAGATTCCAATGCATTCTTGGTGCAAAATGACGGGAGTATAATTTCGGACAAAGATAAATCAGCCTTACTAAAAAAAGAACATCACTTGCCTTATATACAACAGATTATAGACACACAATCTAGTGAAGGCTACTTTTATTTAGAAGAAAATGGTGAGCGAATACTATGTGCTTATTTCAAGCCTAGTAATAGAGAGTGGATTTATGGTGTGACTTATTCTATGGAAGAGATGTTAACAGGGGTCAATCAAATTAGACGTTCTGAGATTATACTGATGTTGATTACAATGAGTTTTAGTAGTGTAGTTGTTATAGCTTATGCTATTTATTTCTCAAAGCCTATGAGACAGTTGGCAGGTGCGTTAAAAAAGAAAAATCTAATCATACAAAAACCAAATGGTAATGAACTTACTTGGTTGGTTCAGGCGTTTGAAGATGTTGAAAAGCAAGAGGAAAAGTTATATGAGACTTTAAGAAGCAAAGAGAAGGACACCAAAAGTCGAATCCTTTATAATCTCCTTATAGGTGAAGTGGATTCCGAAGAAAAGCAAGAGTTTAGTTATTTATTTCCCTATAAACTTTTTGTTGTAGGAATTATTGCTATTGATCAACGCAAGGCGTATCTAGAAAAATTAAATGCCAAGAGTAGAAGTTATCAAAGATATTTATTATTAGAACAGATAGAAAGCTATTTTCCTGAGCATTATAGAGTACAAGCTACTAGATATGACGGTGGGGGCATTGCAGTTATTGTAAATATGGAAAGTTATGACCAAAATCAAAGTCCAAAGGAATTAGCTAAAATATTTAGAGAGATACAAAAATCTGCAAAAGAAATATTTGAACATACAGTATCCATAGGAATTAGTGGATTACATAGTCACTATGAAGGTGTGCATGAATGTGCTTTTGAGGCAATGGAAGCAGTAACAGGAAAAATTGTTCAGGGAGCAAATAGTATTTTGTTTTGGAAAGAAAAAGATGAGAAAAGAAAGCATTATTATTATCCATATGAACATAATGAAAAAATTACAAATTACTTAAGTGTATGTGATCTAAAGGGAATTAAAGAAGAGGTTGAGGCTATTGAGAAAGAAATTCTAAGCCAGAAACCTATTGTAGAATATGAAAATATTAAGATGATTTTTAATCAGTTAGCTAGCATTGCTGTTAAGTTTATGGTAGAGCGTAATATTAATATCGGAAAAGTACTAGGCAAACACAGTGATATTTATACACTTATTGCACATGCAGAAATATTAGAGGAGCTAAAGAATGGTGTTATTTCATATTATGCTAAACTTATTGATTATCTAGAAGAACAAAATAGTAAACAAGTTGGCGAAGGAAACTATCAAGAAAAGATTATTTCATATCTGAATCAGCATTATAAGGAGGATTTAGTTTATGAAGAAGTAGCAGAACAGATTGGCATCAGTTACTCGTACTTAAGAAAGATTGTAAAAGAGGAAACGGGTAAAAGTCCAAATGACTATATTAATAAGATTAGAATAGAAGAAGTCAAAAGAATGTTACTAGAGACAGAGTTAAGCTTAAATGAAATTGCAGTAGCAGTAGGCTATCATAATGTACAAAGTGTGATTAGGTATTTTCGCAAATATGAGGGCATTACGCCTAAAGAATTTAAACAAGCAAGTCATACATAGTAACTGTGCAGAATATCTACAAAATCAAAGAGGTGGAATTGATTTTGTAGATATTTTTTTGCTAAAAGGGTTCAGATTTGATACAAAAAAGGGTTATAAAAAGAGCATTTTTGGAAACTACAATAAGGTATAAAAATGAGCTATTTTAAATAAACGTTGAACATACAAGGAAAAATGGAGTGTCAAAAATGATGAAGTATAGCAAATATGATTATTTACAGTTATCAGCTCAAAGATTATAGTGTGATTATCAACAGTTAACGAAAGTGAACAAAAAAATATTCTTTGTAGGAGGTAACTTATGAAAAGTGCTACAAAAATAAGTACTGCTAGTAATAGTATTACTGCTAAAGTAGGCATAGGTTCCAAACGCAACTCAGTTACTATAAAAAATAGTAATGTAAATACTATTAAAAATAGTAAATGGGATTGGCTCAAGAAAGATTGGCAACTTTATGTACTACTACTTATTCCATTATTCTTTGTTTTACTATTTAAGTATGGTTCAATGTTTGGTTTAGTCATTGCCTTTAAGGATTATAAGATTGTAAAGGGATTTGGTGGCAGTGAATGGGTTGGATTTGAAATTTTCCAAAAGGTATTTAGCCACAGACAATTTGGAAAGGCATTAAGAAACACTTTACTACTTAATATATTAGATTTGATTGTAGGGTTCCCGATGCCGATTATTTTAGCTTTACTTTTAAATGAGGTTAAAAATAAGTACTTCAAGAAAGTATCACAAACATTACTTTACTTACCTCACTTCTTATCTTGGGTTATTATCGGAGCAATTGCTTACCAATTATTTAGTGTAAATAACGGTATTGTCAATGAAGTCGTTGCAGGAGTTGGATTAGATCGTATTCCATTCTTACAAGAAGATACACACTGGCTTATTTCTTACATAGTGATTGGTGTATGGCAAACGATGGGATGGGGCACAATCCTTTACCTAGCATCCATCACAAACGTTAATCCAGAGCTTTATGAAGCAGCAACAGTAGATGGTGCTGGTAGATGGAAACAATGCTTACATGTCACACTTCCTTGTATTAGACCGACAATCGTTACATTACTTATTATGAACTTAGGAAAAGTAATGGGTGGTTCATTTGAACGTGTATATGCACTTATGAATGTGGCAACAACAGAGTATACAACAACATTACCAGTACTTGTTTATAAATGGGGTATTCAAGATATTAAATATAGTGAATCTACAGCATTAGGTCTTTTCCAATCAGTTATTGGACTCATATTAGTAGTCGTAGCAGATAAGATTGCAAAACGCCTGGGCGAAAATGGATTACTTTAAGGAGGGGAGAACATGGTTGCTAGTCAAGCAGTAAAACGCAAAAAGCCTTGGACAAAAGATCGTGTGATACAATTTGTTTGTACTATTGGAATCTATTTGTTTATCACAGCAGTATCACTGACATGTGTACTACCATTTATTCATGTATTATCTAAGTCAGTTAGTACAGAAAGCTATGTTATTGCAAATAAAGTATTTTTACTACCTAAAGGCTTTACATTAGATGCTTATAGAAAGATTTTTGCAGACAGTAGTATCTTACGCTCTATGTATGTTTCAGTAGTGGTAACAGTGCTATTTACGATTTTAGGAATGGTTATTACTATTTGTGCAGCATACCCACTTTCTAGAAAACATCTTAGAGGAAGAACATTTTTCTCATTTTTATTCATGTTTACTATGTACTTTAGTGGGGGTATTATTCCAGAATACTTATTAATGAATGAACTTAATTTACTAGATACTTGGGCTGTTATGATTATGCCACTTGCATTTAGTGCTTATAACTTACTGATTATGAAAACGTCATTTGAGCATTCTATTTCAGATAGTTTGATTGAATCAGCTGTTATTGATGGGGCAAGCCAATTTAGGATTTTAAGAAGTATCGTTATTCCATTATCTAAACCAATTATCGCAACAATTGCACTCTTCTTTGCAGTAGGTAGGTGGAATGCTTATCAAGACGCATTATTCTATATCAAGAAAAATACAGATTTAAGACCATTACAATTAAAACTTTACTATTTAGTAGTAGCAGCATCTGAATCTTTCCAACTAGAAAACGTATCTGTGACTATGACAAATCCAGAAGTACTCAAAGCATCATGTGTTATGTTTGCTACCTTACCAATCATTTGTATCTATCCATTTATACAAAAATACTTTGTACAAGGAACAATGATTGGTGCGGTTAAAGAATAAATTAATTTAAGGGGGAAAATAATATGAAAAATAATACATTTAAACGTATGATGGCATTTATGGCAATTACCACTATGGGAGTAGGCTCTTTAGCAGGATGTGGAAGTAGTAAAGAAACTCAAAGCAATAAGGCTACTTCAACAAACAATAAATCAGCTGAAAGCACTACACCAGCAGCATCAACATCAACAGATGGCTACCAAGATTACTCTAATGGATTTGCAAACAATGTAACAATTCAAATTCCAGTATATGATAGAGCATTTGAAGGCTGGAATGTAGCAGATAACTATTGGACCAAATGGGTTCAATCTGAATTTGGAGATAAATATAATGTAACCGTTGAATACGTAGCAATTGGTAGAAGTACAGAAGTAAATGATTACAATCAAATGTTAGCTGCAGGTACAGCACCAGATATCATTTTCCACTATGATATGCCACAAGCTGTATCATACTACAGCCAAGGTGCAATGCAACCACTTGACCTCGAAGAAATGAAATTCTATGCGCCAAAATATTATGAAATGACATCAGAAATGACAGAAACATATGGAAAGATGGATGGTGATAACTATTTCTTCTTCGCAGAACGTCCAACAGCCTATAACTACGTTACATTAATCCGTAAAGATTGGATGGATAAAGTAGGTGTAGAAATGCCTAAAAATCTTACTGAGTATAATGAAATGCTTAAAAAATGGAATGAAGCAGGTCTTGGAAAAGGTGGCGGTAGCTTAGTTCAAAATAACTTTACATATAGCTATCCATTTAGAGATTGGCCACTTAATCAAGATGAAAGAAATCTTTACTCAGACCTTTCAATCGCAGATTTAACATGGGCACCAACAAAAGAATACTTACAAAATCTTAACTATCAATACAACAATGGATTAATTGACCCAGAGTTCTATTTAAAAACAGAAGATGCACAAGTAAAAGCAGATTTCGTAGCAGGTAAAACAGGTACATATGCTGTTTACTTAACAAGCAATACAGATATTATTTCTTCATTAAAAGCAAACTGCCCAGATGCAGAGCTTGCAGTACTTGCTCCAGAAGCATTCTCTCCAGAAGGTAAAATGCCACAACAACGTGCATACTGGCCATTCGGTATGATTATGGGTATCAACTCTACAA
This sequence comes from Cellulosilyticum sp., assembly GCA_017941635.1. Taxonomy (GTDB): domain Bacteria; phylum Bacillota; class Clostridia; order Lachnospirales; family Cellulosilyticaceae; genus Cellulosilyticum. The sequence goes on along the minus strand of JAGAVZ010000149.1, from coordinate 21,352 downwards.
CATCTGCTGAAGAAAGAGCAGCTTTATGGATGTATCTTGAATGGATGATGGAAGACAATCACTTATTCACATTCCAAAATGGTATTGAAGGACAAAACTACAACTTTGATGCAGATGGACTCGCTGTTCAAGTAGCTGACTTTGCAGGTGAAAGTGCTTTATCACAAAATAACAACAAAGACTACTGGTGCTTATGGACAGAAAGTGCACAATATGACAGTGATGACTTAAACTACAAAGCTAATATTGCGAACTGGGCTCCAGAAGGTTATGAATACCTTATCGAAGATTCTTATAAATACTTCAAAGACACAGAAGAATACTACACAACAGATGCATTATTCACTGTAACACTTGAAAAAGTAGCAGAATACAAGACAGACTTAAATGAACTTTGGAAAGAACTTTATGTAGAATGTGTATTAGCACAAGAGGTAGAATTTGAAGCAGTATATAATAAAGCATGTGAAACATACCTAGGTGCTGGTTATCAAGAAATCTTAGATGAAAAACAAGAACAAATTGCAGCAGGAAACTTTAAATAAGGTATAAATGATTTTAAATTCTAAGGTGTGGTTTAACGCCACCTATTTTAGTAAGTCGGTCGTTTAAGGTAGGAAAATAAAATATAAAAAGATGGTGTAAGGAAAGAGTATTACACCATCTTTTTATATTAGTGACATTACATTAGCAGATTTAGATTAAATACAATAATGAATATTGAGTATAGTGCTAGTATAATGGAAAGAAATGTAAAGATTTTTTGGTAAAGTGAGAAAAGTTGTTTTTTTAAATAGAGACTTTACAAGTAATAAACATCATGCTATATTAATGAAGTATTCCTCGATAGCTCAGCGGCAGAGCATCCGGCTGTTAACCGGAGGGTCGTAGGTTCGAACCCTACTCGGGGAGTTTTTTATTGCTTAAAGTATGCACATAAGTCTTACAGTAAGCATAAAATATAATAGATGGCGGCATAGCCAAGTGGTAAGGCAGAGGTCTGCAACACCTTCATCACCAGTTCAAATCTGGTTGCCGCCTTAACGAAAAAGCCCTAGTGTCAAGTTTTCTTGAACTAGGACTTTTTGCTATGCAAAAATAGCTTGTATCAACGGTTGACTTTAAAAATGCTAGACTCACAAAAGTTTTTCTTATATAGATTTTCTAAGGTTATATGCAACTTATTCCACAAGAACGCAACTTATCTTGAATGAGTGGAATATTAATGCGCCTTTATCTACAATGACTTTATACAAATAACATCAATAATACAGACAATAGCGAATATGGCTGAAAGTAATAAGTGGAGTAGAACATATAAGAAAAGAGGAATGGGGCATGAAGTCTAATAAAAAGAAGCTTATTAAAAAGATAGTTGTAGTAGGTATAACATTAACAATAGGTGTGGGGGCTATTTTAAGTTATCAAATGGGAAAACTTATAGGGAGAAATATGTTACTTGCTGAAAGAGAGCAAGATACGAATTACAATAGTGTCATGCAGCTAAAAGAATGGGGATATGATTTAGAGCAGTTTCAAAGTCAGTATGATTCAGAAGAAATAGAGCTTATAGCCAGTGATGGGCAAAGAATTGTAGGTTATTACTATACAGTAGATAACAATAAAGCTAATAATACAGCCTTACTAGTTCATGGTATGGGTGGCACAGCTACTTGTATGGCACCTTGGATAGAAATGTATTTAAATGAAGGAATGAATGTGCTAGTCATAGACAGGAGAGGAACAGGGAAGGTAGAAGAAGGGCAGCTGACTTATGGATGGGATGAGAAAAAAGATTTAACGGCATGTGTAGATTATTTAAGAAAAGTTATGGGAAATCATAAGCTTATTCTGCATGGGCAATCACTAGGAGGAACAGTGGTGGGTGTATATGCTGAAACCAAGCATGCGGGGGAAAATGTAGATGGTTTTATTTTAGAATGCCCGATGAAAAGTTTGAAGCATATGCTCTTTATGGTATGGCAACCTGAATCAAAGATGTTACAAGATTATGGTATTGCCTGTGGAAACATCTATTTAAAAATCAATAATGGCTTCACATTTGATAATATTAATTTATTAAAAACACAGCAAAAAAATAAAGTTTCAACACTACTTATAGGGGCTACTAGGGATGAATTATGTACAGTAGAAGATAGCAAAGAAATATTCGATCAAATTGCAGCTGAAAATAAGCAATACTATGAAACAGATAGCGAACATATTGAGGGCTACTTGGATTATCCTAAAGAATATGCACAAAGTATTATGGCCTTTATAAAAAATCTCTAAACTATAGAAAAATAAGCCTCTGACATATTAAGATAGAAGTATCTGATGTTAGGAGGGGGAGTATGAAGCTTAAAATATTTGAGGATAAACAATTACAAGAAGAGAGAATAGAGGTTTATTGTCATGAAAAAACACCCATGATAGAAGCGATTATTCAGTTTATAGAAGATTACGATGCTAATATCATGAATATAACAGGTATATATAATGAAGAAAAACAGGTTTTAGATATAAAAGATATCTATTATTTTGAAGCAGTAGATAAGCGGAGTTTTGCTTACTTAGAAAAGAAAGTCTTTGAAGTGAAATATACATTAAGTCAAATAGAAGAGCGACTAAAACAATATGGTTTTATACGCATTAATAAATCTAATGTAGTAAGCATTTATAAAATACAAAAGATTAAATGTACAGCCAATATGCGTGTGGTTGCGTTTTTAAATAATGGAGAGCAACTAGTGATTAGTAGGCACTATAAGAAGTCATTTGAAGCGTATTTAAAAAGTAAAAGGGGGCTTATATAGTTATGCAAAAGATAGGGTTAAAGAATATTGGGATTAACATATGTGTCTCCTATACAATGATTTCAATTGGTGTACATTTATATGAAATGATTGGTGGAATGGGAGATATCAATCAACATCTAAATGGAGTGATGATGTTCTTTTGTACGGCAGTAGCAGTATGTTGCTTATCTTTGTATTACGTATTAGAAGACTGGACACCGCTTTTGGTGATTATAATGCAATATATAATAGCCGTAGCGATTGTACTGGGTGTAACTTATATCATAGGTCGTTTTAATGAAGTTTCACCAGGCGGTTATTTTGATATGTGGCGTTCCTTTACAACAATTTATGTGGTAGGAGCGCTGTGGTACTATATTGAGATTTGGCTATATGTTAGAAAGCAAAATAAATGGTTGGAAGAAGTAAAACAAGAGAAGAAAGAAGAGATATAAATTGAAAAGCTTCATACACTCGGAATAAGTAATAAGAACATATTTTTATATGGTGCATCTGGCTTTACTGATATTTGAATTTCTAATTTTAAAATTCATCCAAGGATTATCGAAAATAAATTAGGAACATTTATATTTATTAGAAAAATGATAAACTAAGTAAAATAGATATTTTAGATGTCGACAAATTAGAATTTGAAGAGGTGAACCATGAATATTAAAAAGGTAACGACTGAAAAAAAGCAATACATAGATTTACTATTGTTGGCTGATGAGCAAGAGGATATGATTGACAAATATCTCGAGCGTGGCGAAATGTTTGTTTTGGATGATAGTGGTGTAAAAGCAGAGTGTGTTGTTACAAAAGAATCTGATGGTATTTATGAACTTAAAAATATTGCTGTAGTACCTGAACATCAGCGAAAAGGGTATGGAAAATATTTGATAGAATTTCTTGTTAAGTATCTTTCTGATTGTAATGTTTTATTTGTAGGAACAGGAGATTGCCCATCAGCTCTTTCTTTTTATTACAACTGCGGTTTTACAGAATCACATAGAGTAAAAAACTTTTTTGTAGATAACTATGATCATCTAATGTTTGAGGATGGTATACAATTGGTTGATATGGTTTATTTGAAAAGAGCATGTTAAATTCTAGTTTATAACGTTATTTCAATACTAGACGTAACCAACAAAATAGTCATTTTATTGCTTGAATGGAATAAGTTAAAATGAAATATTTAAATTAAGTCTCGATAGGATTATTAGAAAGTCCGGTTACTATATTGGGGTATCAACAGATTTGCTTAATACAGCCTTTAATAATTAAGTAGTCAAGGACATATTTTGGTGATGAGTCAAAAACACAAACATATGGATGAGTGGGAAAGATTGTATATCAAAGCTAGTAGTATGATTGTATGGAAAAGACGTATTATGGTGTAAAGCATTAAAATAAAAAGGATTAGGCTTAATTGCATATGCAATATTTAAAATAAAGAGAGGTACAATAGTGCACAAAATTCACATGGAAGCTATATAAAAATGGAGAAAGAGAAAATGAAAATAGCTTGGAGTCATATCAGATTTAGATTATAATGAGTTATAAAATATAAACCTGTACTATACAAAGATATCCTAGAAGCTAGTATTTAGTAGGGATGGGTATAAAGAGTTCAAATAAATATTATAGACTGACCTAAAGAATACACCTCAATAAAATGATTTAAAAACGAAATGATTTAAATAATAAGTTAAATGATATTAAAAAGAAGTGTACAAGAAGGAAAAATAATATTTAAGATGAATACAAATTGTATAAATATAGTAAATTATGGGTATAAGCTATAAGGAGGGTACGTAATGAATTATCAAGTTGGAGACGTAGTGCAAATGAAGAAACCGCATCCATGCGGAACAAATGAATGGGAAGTCCTTCGTGTGGGAGCGGACTTCAAGTTGCGCTGCATAGCTTGCAAACACTTAATTATGATTCCTCGTGAAAAATTTGAAAAGAGTGTAAAGAAAGTGCTCCGCAAAGCAGAGGCTTAATTAGATAGGACAATAGAGATGGCTTAGTAGGTGTGCCTGTCTTACACGAGGGAGTGTAAAGGATGAATAAAGTTATTTTAATGGGAAGATTAACAAGGGATCCCGAAGTACACTATTCGCGATCAGAAACACCTATTAAGTTTGTAAACTATAGCTTGGCTGTAAATAATAGTTACAGTAAAAGTGATAATGTAGATTTTATAAATATGGTTGCTTTCAGGAATGAAGCTGAATTTGCAGAAAAGTATTTGAAAAAGGGAAATCTAATTGTTATATCAGGTAGGCTTTATCAAGATAGATGGGAAGATGCTGAGAATAAAAAACATTCACAAGTAAAAGTTATTGTAGAACATCAGGAAATTGTGGATAACAGTAATTCTAAAAGGTTAGAAGAAGAGACTCAAGTTTTAGAAAATCAAGTAGCAGTAACGGATGAAGAGTTACCATTTTAGATAGCAAGCTAAAAGCATCATAGAGACTAACTTAAGATGGATTATACATCGTAAGTTAGTCTTAAATATTGACTGTTATTCCTTAAAGATTGGTTATTATGCTAAAAATAGCTGATTACTATGAAATGTTTAATTTGATTATTATGAAGTGGTTAATATAGAAGCAAAGTAGAGTTTTAAGGATGAAGCTTTAATGAGCAAAATATTTATTCATGGTATCAAAAAATGTAAAAAATTTTCATCTAAAAATAACGAAAATAATGTTGTAAGGACTTGTTTTTAATCAATTGATATGCTAAAATATCTAACTGTAACAAATAATCCTTGCTCTATGAATTAGCATAGGGCCTAAGTCCAAAAGGAGGTGCAAGTAATGAGAAATTACGAATTATCAGTTGTGTTATTCTCAACATTAAGCGAAGAAGAAAAAGTAGCTACTCTTGAAAAAGTGAAAGAACTTATCACACGTTTTGGTGGAGAAATCACAAACGTAGACGATTGGGGCAAAAGAAAACTTGCTTACGAAATCGAAAAACAAAGAGAAGGGTTCTACTACTTCATTCAATTCCAAGCTGAAGCAGGTACTCCAGCTGAAATCGAAAGCAGAGTTCGTATTATGGAACCAGTTCTTCGTTATTTAATCGTATCTCTTGAAGATAAATAATAATTACCTGAAGAAAGGGGTCAGATTATGAATAAAGCTATATTAATGGGACGATTAACAAGAGACCCAGAAGTACGTTATTCACAATCAGCCAATCCTGTTGCAGTTGCAAGATATGGACTTGCTGTAAGAAGAAGTTTTGTAAAGCCTGGTGAACAGGATGTTGACTTTTTTAATATCGTTGCATTCGGAAAAGCCGGTGAATTTGCAGAAAAATATTTCAAAAAAGGCCAAATGGTATCAGTTGTTGGTAGACTTCAAGTAAATACTTGGGAAGATCAACAAAAAGTGAAACATACATCAGTAGATGTAGTGGCAGAAGAACAACACTTTGCAGAAAGTAGATCTTCATTTGAAGCCCGTGGTCCTATGGATGCACAACCTAGTGCTCCAACACCAAGTCCTTCTTCAGGAAATTCAGCAAGTGGGTTCATGCCTACTAATAACTTCGAGGAAGATGACGATTTACCATTCTAATTAAAATATTAGAATGATATTAATAAAAGGAGGGAAAACACAATGGCAATGCAAAAAAGACATAACCGCAGAAGACGTAAAATCAACCAATTTGCTGGTGATAATATCAAAAAAATCAATTACAAAGATATTAATACTTTAAAGAAATTCATCTCTGAAAGAGGTAAAATTCTTCCAAGAAGAATTACTGGTAACTCAGCAAAAGCACAACGTAAACTTACAGTTGCTATCAAACGTGCAAGACACATTGCACTTTTACCATATACACAAGATTAATTTATTGAACGTTTAAACTTATAGAGAGAAAATAAGCACACACCAATATGCACACACCACTGCCTTCGCAGTGGTTTTTTTATTACATAATAAATTATTCTCAAATTTTGCATCATGTATAATGTTGATGTGAACACTGATTATAATGATGGCATATTAGTAGTGCTACTACTAGAATTGAATATGTGTTGTATGGTATAATAATACAACGTCAAATGATAGTGACTAGGTAGTGTAAAGGAGGCACATTTTGATGGAACAAGATAGGAAAAATGTAATAAAGCTCATTGTTATAATGACTATTTACATTTTACTTAGTGCACTAGGAGTTTTTGGGCAAGTAGGAGTTGTATTATTCCCGGTTATGGCAGTCCCATTTACTGTATTTTGCATGAAGAATAAAGTGGCTAAAGAACTACATATTCTTTTCCATGTAGTAATAAGTATAATCAATTGTTTAATGGTGCATAGTGTCCTGGGGATACTGATTTATGTAGTTAGTGTTTTAGTCCCAACGTATATTATTTTATTTTTATATAAACAAGAAATTGCGATACCTAATATTATTATGTGTGGTGGGCTAATTTTGGCAGCAATTATCTTTGTTTATTTCTCAATTATGAATCAGTTTGGTATTAATTATGAAGCACAATTTAGTGCAGGTTTAGATATGATCTCAAATGAATTAATCACTAAATTTGAATCTATAATAAATACAGGAATATCTGAGGGCTTGGATGTTTCACAGCTTCAAGCCGGAGTTAAAGACATTAATAATTTATTAACTCAAGGGATGGAACTTATAAAAACATGTTATCCAACAATTATAGTTTCACAAATTATAATGTATTTTGGAGTTACAGTTCTTGTGGTTAATACAATTGTGCGTCGCAAAAAATCAACTTTACCTTCAATGAAACAAATTTTAGAATTTAGATTATCTAGAGTAGCTATATTAGTATTAATGCTTAGTATGGTATTAATAAGTAATGGAGTAAATTCATCTGGAGCTGTATTTATTTTTGGTTTTAATCTTTTAAGTTTTATGGCAAGCCTATTTCAGATTGCAGGTATGTTAAGTTTAATTGAATTATTAAGACGTACATCAATTAGTTCAATAGTAAAGATAATAGGATATGTGGGGATTAGTATTTTGTTTATGGCTAATCCACAAATAATCATGTTCTTTGGATGTCTTGATTCATTATTTAACTATAGGAAAGTTAGCATTGTAGTTTAGATGAGAAAGGAAATGACAATGAAAATAGAGTCAAAGAAGCGTTTTTCTTATGCCAATATCATCTTTCGTAGTTGCCAAATCCTATTAGTAATAGGGATAGTCATACAGGCTTTGAAGGTATTCACATCGTCGAATGCAATGATTGGATTAGTTATTTATTTGATTGTATTACTAGTTAGTATTATTGGTGAACGTAAGCTTGCTGAATATATCAAGCAAGAGATAGAGCATGAAGTAGCACAAATTATATCTATTAAAGATCATATGTTTTCTGATATAGAATTACCTGTGGTGATTATTGAAGAAGTAGGAAACATTAAATGGTGTAATAAGGCTTTTAATGAATTGCTTAAAGAAAAAGAGATTATAGGCAAAAATATAAAGAGTATTTTTGTAGATGCCAAAATCGGTGAATGGATTTTGGAAAATCAATATACATCTAAGAGGATGAACATTGGAAATAAAAGCTTTGATGTAATGCTTGAAGCTGTTACAGATACTGATAAAGCAAAACGATATGTACTTTATTTCATTGATTGTACAGAACAAGAAAAGCTAAAACTCCAAATAGAAGATGAAAAAACAATTATTGGTTATCTGTGTATTGATAATATAGATGAGATTACTCATAGTATTGAAGAAGTAAGACAACCAATGCTGTTAGCGATTATAGATCGTAAGATCAACTTATGGTTCAAAGAAAGAGAAGTTGTACTGGCACGTATAGAAAGAGATAAGTATATGCTTGTTCTAACGTGTAGAGAACTGAAAAAGATGGAAGAAACTAAGTTTGATATCTTAGATGAATTGCGTAAGATTCAAGTAGGAAATGAATTACCTGTTACAATAAGTATTGGAATTGGTAATAACCTGACAGAACTTGCGAATTCAAAAGAAGATGCTAGGATTGCTTTCGATTTAGCTCAAGGACGTGGTGGAGATCAGGCGATTATCAAGTATAATGATAAGTATACATTCTACGGTGGTAAGACCAAGGAAGTAGAGAAAAGTACAAGAGTAAAAGCAAGAATTAAAGCGTATGCCTTTAAAGAATTACTCCATGAAGCAGATAAAGTAGTTATTATGGGGCATAAAAATATGGATATGGACTGCTTGGGAGCAGCTATGGGAGTTTATAGAGGTGCAGCTATTTTTGGTAAAAAGGCTCAAATTGTATTAAGGGAACCAACCTTTGCAATTCAAGGCTTATATGATAGAATAGTAGCCTCAAAAGAATATGATGATTTATTTGTTACTCCAGAAGATGCAATAAAAGAAATGAATAAAGATACACTTTTAGTCATTGTAGATACGCACAGAAAGAGTTATCTTGAATCGTTAGAACTCCTAGAAGTTAGCGATAAAGTTGTTGTATTTGACCACCATAGAAGAAGTACTGACTATGTAGAAGAAGCAGTACTAACCTATATAGAACCATTTATTTCATCTACTTGTGAAATGATTGCTGAAATCTTAAACTATTTAGGTGAAAAGATAAAGTTAAATCCTATAGAGGCGGATGCGTTACTTGCGGGTATTACAATTGATACAAAGAACTTTGTATTTAAGGCAGGAGTTAGAACCTTTGAAGCAGCAGCCTTTTTAAGAAGAAGTGGTGCTGATAGTACAAGGGTAAGAATGCTTTTCCAAAATGATATGAATACCTACAGAGCAAGAGCACAAGCAATTCAAATGGCTGAAGTATGGCGTAATGAGATGGCAGTTGCTGTAGTAAATGGTGATGTAGAACATATTACCATTATCGCAGCACAGGTAGCTGATGAACTTTTAAATGTTAAGGGCATTAAGTCATCTTTTGTACTTTCTGAAGTTGATGAATGTATTTATATTAGTGCAAGAGCATTAGGGGACACTAATGTACAACGAATTATGGAACTTTTAGGTGGTGGCGGCCATCTAGGCATTGCAGGTGCACAGCTTAGAGATAGTACTATAGATATGGCAAAACAGAAACTAAAAGAAGCAATAGAACTGTATATTGAGGAAGGAGAATCAAAATGAAAGTCATTCTAACACAAGATGTAAAAAAAGTTGGTAAAAAAGGAGATATACTAGAGGTTAAAGATGGTTACGCACGTAACGCTTTATTCCCAAAAGGCTTAGCAGTAGAAGCTAATGCAGTAAATCTTAATAATAGAAAATTAGAGCAAAAAGCTGAAGATAAACGTAAGCAAAACGAATTAGATGAAGCAAATAAATTAGCAGAAGTAATTAATGATAAAGAACTTAAATTTACTGTAAAAACTGGTGAAGGTGGAAAAGTATTTGGTTCTGTTACTTCAAAAGAGATTGCAGAAGAAATCCAAAAACAATTTGGTGTAAAAGTTGATAAGAAAAAAATTCAATTAAAAGAAGCAATTAAAGGCTTAGGTGGACAAAAAGTAGTGATTAAATTACACCCAAGCGTATCAGCAACTATTAGTGTTTTAGTAGTAGGTGCTTAAGTCGTATAGTGATGAGATAAAATGTATAGATTATTTTATGTAAGGTTAGTGTATAGAAGGGGAGTACCTTGTATATAACTTTATAAAAATGGTCTATACATTTTACGCTATTAAGAAGTAAATTGGTAAAGGGAGGAAAAAGCCATGGATGAGATACAAAATATGAGGATTCCTCCGCATAGTATAGAGGCTGAACAATCTGTTTTAGGGTCAATGATTATGGATCATGATGCAGTTATTGTAGCCAGTGAAATTTTAATCCCAAGTGATTTTTATAGACCAGATCATGCACAAATCTTTGGTGCAATTATGGAGCTATATACAACTGGTAATCCAATTGACCTTATTACAATTCAAGATAAACTTGTACAAAAAGGTGTATTAGAACAAGTAGGTGGGCTAGCATATATTGCAGAATTAGCAAGTTCAGTACCAACCTCAGCACACATTAAGCAATATGCAAAAATTGTACAAGAGAAATCTACGTTAAGAAAATTGATTAAAGTAAGTTCAGATATTACTGCAAAGAGTTTCGACGGAGATGAACCTCTAGATAACATTATGAACTTTGCGGAAAAATCTATTTTTGATGTATTACAAAACAAAAAAACAGAGGATTTTACAGGGATAGATGAGATTGTTTTAACATCTATCGAAAAAATTGAAGAGGCCCATAAGAGTAAAGGCGGTATTACTGGTGTTGAGACAGGATTTATTGATCTTGATCAGCGTACAGCAGGTCTTCAACCATCTGACCTTATTCTAGTAGCTGCTAGACCTTCTATGGGAAAAACAGCTTTCTCTCTGAATATTATTCAGACAGCCGGAATTAAAAATAAGAAGAGTGTTGCTGTATTCAGTCTGGAAATGTCCAAGGATCAATTAGTAAGCCGTATGCTTTGTGCAGAGGCTATGATTGATTCACAAAAAGCACGTACAGGTATGTTAGAAAAGGATGACTGGGACCGTATTGCTCAAAGTATTCCAAATATCACTAACTCACGCATTTACATTGATGATACGCCAGGGATTAATGTAATGGATATGCGTGCTAAATGTAGAAGACTAAAAATGGAAAAAGGTCTTGATTTAATCATGATTGACTACTTACAGCTTATGAGTGGCGTGGGGGACGGTAGCTCAAGACAACAAGAAATCTCAGACATTTCTCGTTCACTTAAAGCGTTAGCAAGGGAAATGAATGCACCGGTTATTGCCTTATCACAGCTTTCTCGTGCTTGTGAGCAGAGACAAGACCATAGACCAATGTTATCTGACCTTCGTGAATCTGGAGCCATCGAGCAGGATGCCGATGTGGTAATGTTCCTTTATAGAGATGAATATTATCATCCAGATACAGAAAAGAAAAATGTTGGTGAAGTTATTATTGCCAAGCAAAGAAATGGCCCTACAGGGACAGTAGAGCTTGTATGGTTAGGTCAATATACAAAGTTTGCAAATATGCAACATTAAAGGGAGTAGATGATTTTTAGTCATCTACTCTTTTTCTCTTTTAAGGTTTAATATAATGTCTAATCATACATATATAAAAGATATGAAATAGAAAAGGTTGATGAATTAGGAGAAGGACTTAATCGAAAGTTAGGATATAGATAGAAGAATGAGTATAAAAATAGATATGAAAAAAGATATATAGCTTTAAAGATTGAAAATTTGAAATAGTTTATTGAAAATATGGTAAAAAGTGGTATAATAAGTATAAAAGCTACAAATGATGGGGTGAGATATGTGCAGGAAAATGAATATTTATCTGTAAAGGATGTAGCAGAGATGCTAGATACTGAGGCGTATGTACTCAGGTATTACGAGAAAGAATTGAAATTAGATATTAAGCGTAATAACAAAGGTCATAGAGAGTATACATTAGATGATGTGGATATGTTTCATAAAATTTTAGAAATGAGGGAGAAGGGATTACAATTGAAAGCCATTGAGAATATCCTTCATGATGATAGTGAAGAAGTTAAAGAAACCTATGAACAACTTAGTAGTATTAGTCTTGCACCAGTTGTACAAGTAGATCAATCTCAACTTACGGAAATAGATATTACGAATACAGATGATGAGAAGGTAAAGCAATTTTCTTATATGGTGAAAGAAATGCTAAAACAAGCACTGATAGAGTGTAATGAACAGGCAAAAGAAGAGATTGAGGAAACAATCAAACAAGAGGTAAATTTAGCAGTAGAAGAGAAGGTTATGCAAATTCAAGAAGCACAGGATAATAAGAATGCTGAGTATTATAGGAAATTAGATGAAACAATGAGAGAAGTTCAGCGCATGCGAAGAGAAATGAATGAGGCACAGGCTGAGCCACCTAGAAAAGAGAAGACATCTTTTTGGAGTCGATTATTTAAAGAAAAGAATGAATCTGCTCAAATGTAAAAAAGCGTATCTGCATAAGATACGCTTTTTTATTATCTAGAAAGTTAATGATCTAGATTAGCATGACTTTTTGGAAAATCGCGCTTTTAAATATAATACTAACCAATGATAGGAAGGTTATACTTTTTAAAGATTTCTACAGCAGCATTTGTTTCTTCAATAGAAGGCTCTTTAGTATCTGCTAATTTATAGTCATAACCTAATTGCTCCCATTTGTATTCGCCCATTTTGTGGAATGGTAGGATGTCAATACGTTCTACATTTGAAAGTGTTGATAAGAATTGAGCCAGCTTATCAATATCCTCGTGGTTATCTGTTAAGTTAGGTACAAATACATAACGAATCCAGATTGGAATACCACGTTGTTCAAGGTGTTTAGCAAAAGCTAATGTACGATCAAGCTCTACACCAGTTAAAGATTTAAATACATCTTTGTTATATGATTTAATATCAAGTAATACGAGATCAGTATAATCTAATACTGGATCAGCGATTTTTAAATCTACATATCCTGAACTATCTACAGTAGTGTGAAGTCCGTTTTCTTTACATTTAATAAGAAGGTCCTTTAAGAACTCTGCTTGTACAAAAGGTTCTCCGCCACTTACTGTAACACCACCATTAGAGGCATTCATGAAAGTCTTATATTTAAGGATGTCTTCAATAAGTTCCTCAGTAGTTGTTTCTTTGCCATCTGTCATTTTCCATGTATCAGGATTATGGCAGTATTGGCATCTTAAAGGACAACCTTGAGTAAAAACGATATAACGAAGGCCTGGTCCATCTACAGCGCCACAAGTTTCAATTGAGTGAATTCTACCTTTCATGCTAGTTCCCCCTAAAAAAGAATTATACATAGCAAATAATAGCTACTCACTTATTATAAAGTATAAATAAAGAGGATGTAAACATCCTCTTATAGGAAAAATATATTTATTCCTAAATAAGAATAATTTTTTCTTAGTAATATGTAATAAAATATGTGCTGAAAGAAAAATTACATCTATGAAGAGTTTAATTTCATAGATGTAATTCTTTATTTATTGAATTAAATTAGAAATGTTCATGGAATGTTCTGTTGATTACATCAAGTTGTTGTTCTCTTGTTAAACGGATGAAACGAACAGCATATCCAGATACACGGATTGTAAGTTGTGGATATTTTTCTGGATGATCCATTGCATCAAGTAATGTTTCACGTTGTAGAACGTTAACATTTACATGGTGTGGAGCTTGCATAAAGTATCCATCGAGAAGACCACAAAGGTTAGCTGTACGTTCTTCTTCAGTTTTACCAAGAGCAGAAGGAACGATAGAGAATGTGTTAGAAATACCATCTAATGAATCTCTAAATGGAAGTTTAGCTACAGAAGAAAGTGATGCTACAGCACCTTTAATATCTCTTCCGTGCATTGGGTTAGCACCTGGAGCAAGAGGTTGTCCTGCTTTACGTCCATCAGGTGTGTTACCTGTTTTCTTACCATATACAACGTTTGATGTAATTGTTAAGATTGATGTTGTTGGAATAGAATCTCTGTATGTATGGTGTTTTCTAATTTTGTTCATGAAGTTTTGAACAAGTTCAACACCGATTTGGTCAGCACGGTCATCATTGTTACCGTATGCTGGATATTCACCTTCGATTTCGTAGTCTGTAGCAAGACCTGTTTCATCTCTGATAACTTTTACTTTAGCATGTTTAATAGCTGAAAGTGAGTCAATTACTACTGAGAAACCAGCGATACCTGTAGCAAATGTTCTTTCAACATCTGTATCATGTAAAGCCATTTCAAGTGATTCATAGTGATATTTGTCATGCATGAAGTGAATTACGTTTAATGTATCAACGTATACTCTTGCAAGCCAATCCATCATATCATTGAATTTTTCCATAACTTCATTGTAGTCAAGATATTCTGATGTGATAGGTTGGAATTTAGGACCAACTTGTTCGCCAGTCATTTCATCACGACCACCATTGATAGCGTAAAGTAAAGTTTTTGCAAGGTTAGCACGAGCGCCGAAGAATTGCATTTCTTTACCAACTTTCATAGCAGATACACAACATGCTACTGTGTAGTCATCACCGAAGTGTAATCTCATTAAATCATCATTTTCGTATTGGATAGATGATGTTTTGATTGATGTATCAGCACAGTATTTTTTGAAGTTTTCTGGAAGTCTTGGAGACCAAAGAATTGTTAAGTTTGGTTCTGGAGATGGTCCAAGGTTAATAAGTGTATTAAGTACACGGTAAGATGTTTTTGTAACTAAGTGACGACCATCGATACCAAGTCCACCGATTGCTTCAGATACCCAAGCAGGGTCACCAGAGAATAATTCATTGTATTCTGGGATACGAAGGAAACGAATCATACGAAGTTTCATTACGAAGTGGTCAATGAATTCTTGGATTTGTTCTTCTGTATATTTACCAGCTTTAATATCTCTTTCAGCATAGATATCAAGGAATGTTGTGTTACGTCCGATTGACATAGCAGCACCATCTTGTTGTTTTACAGCACCAAGGTAACCGAAGTATAACCATTGGATCGCTTCTTTAACGTCGCTAGCTGGTTTAGAAATATCGAAACCATATTTAGCAGCCATTTTTTTAAGGTCACCAAGTGCAATGATTTGTTCTGCAACTTCTTCACGTTTACGTACAACTTCTTCTGTCATTGGAGTTACGTCTAATTGTTCTTTATCTTTATTTTTTTCTTCGATTAAGAAGTCAATACCATATAAAGCAACACGACGGTAGTCACCAACGATACGTCCACGACCATAAGCATCTGGAAGACCTGTGATGATATGGCTGTGACGACAAGCTCTCATTTCTTTTGTGTAAGCTTGGAATACAGCTGTATTGTGTGTTTTGTGATATTTTGTGAAGATTTCTTTTGTTTGTGGATCTAATTGGTAACCATAAGAATTAAGTGCTAATTCTACAGTACGGATACCACCGTTTGGCATAATATTTCTTTTTAATGGTTTGTCAGATTGAAGTCCAACGATTGTTTCAAGATCTTTATTTAAATACCCTGCATCGTGAGATGTAAGAGAAGAAGGAACTTTTGTTTCAGCATCTAAGATACCGTTTTTAAGTTCTTCATCCATCAGTTCACGAACTTGAGCCCATAATTTTGTAGTTGCATCAGTTGGTCCAACTAAGAAAGAATCATCACCATCATATGGTGTGTAGTTAAGTTGGATGAAGTCTCTTGTATTAACTTCTTTTGACCAAATACCAGTTTTAAAACCATTCCATTGTTCAAACATCAATAATCATCCTCCTAAGTATAATAAAACAAAATAAAACCTAATATGTAACTGATAAAAATCTGATTAATATAAAAAATAATAGACTTTTTACTAAAGTATTATACAAGGTATACTGTATACAGGTCAAGAATTTATTAAAAATAATCTGAATAATAATTTTAGATTTAATAAATAAAATTTAAAGTGAATTGTTGAATAATATAAACTGGGAAGGTATAATCCTTTCATAATTCAAACATAATAACACAGTATAATAATAAGGAAAAAGTTAAAATCAATAGCCTCTTTACACAAATTATCATCTCATTTATACTTAATGAATAAGATATAATAAAGAATGCAGAACTTTTAGAAAGGATGTGAGGTCGATGAAGATAGAAAAGATTAGCGATACGCAGATCAAGGTTACGCTGAATCACTCAGATCTTATGGATAGAGACCTTAAGCTTAGTGAACTTGCTTATGGCTCTCAAAAAGCGCAAGCTCTTTTTAAAGATATGATGGCAAAAGCCAATGAAGAATTTGGGTTTGAAACAGATAATGTTCCTTTAATGATAGAGGCAGTTCCACTATCAACAGATAGTATTATGATTGTCGTAACTAAAGTAGATGATCCACTTCAAATAGAACAAAAGTTAGAAGCAATAGGAGAAAGACCTACACATCGTACCTTTAAAGATCCAGAAGAAGATCGTTTAACAGATTTAGCTTTAATGGGAAAAGATATCGACGAAGTACAAGCTAGTGAGCCAATTAATAAAGAGACTGTGCTTACTTATGTATTTAATGATTTTGATAGTGTGTGTATGGCAGCACATAGAATACAGCCTATGTTTGCAGGGGATAACTCACTCTATAAATATAACGATAGATATTTCTTAGTACTGGGTAAAAACAAAAAAGCTGTCAGTGATTTAGAGGGTGTTGTAGGGGTACTAGATGAGTTTGCAAGCAGATGTTCAAATTCCAATTTAAATGAGTACTTCTTAAAAGAGCACGGAAAATTAATGATTGATTTACATGCAGTAGATGTTTTATACAAATACTTATAAATCAAAATAAGCATGATATAAGGTTGAGTAGTATAAACCTTTTATCATGCTTATTATTTTTGATGTAAATAACATTTATAAATAGGGCTTATCAAAAGAATAATGAGCTGAAATCTAGCATCTTACTTTAAATGACTCACAATCTGTACATTTAACTTGTGTAGGGTTTATTTCATGAGTACCTACCATAATTTTATTTAGTGTACAGTAGTTTTCATTACCAGCATGATATTGACATTGAGAAACCGTGCAACCAATGCTTTGATTAACTTTCATTTGAAATACCTCCATAAATAGAATGTATTTTACTTATTTATAATGTGCAGAAGTGAATAAAAATATAATGTAATATAATAAAAAAGGCACGACAATTTTTGTCAGTGCCTTTTTTATTATATCCAGTTAAGATTATTCAACTGTTGCAAGGAAAGCATTAAGTTCTTCGATTAATGCATCAGCATCAATACCGTGTACTAAACAAGCATCTCCGATAGATTCCATTTGTGATGATGGACATCCAAGGCAGTGCATACCTGATTGCATAAGAATAGGAATAACACCTTGATTTATTTGAAGAACTTCACCGATAATCATGTCTTTTGTTACTTTTTGTGCCATGATGATATACTCCTTTCATACTAAAAAATTAGTTGTTTTATGCTTTAAGATAGAGCATAAATTGTATCATATCTATTATAAGGACAGAGAAAAGAATTTTCAACGCCTATCCATATAAAACATTTTCAAGATGAAAAGTATTCATAAAGTAAATGATAGTATATATATTAAATCCTATCTGTATACAAGACAGGGACAATGAGATTAAGCTAAGCTCATTAATTTTGGTACAATTTGTTTTTTACGAGAGAAAACATCTTGTAAGAAGATGCTATCATCTGTTGGGTTTAATCCAAAGAGTGATTCTGCAAGGTGTCTTTCTTTACCTGTTACGATTAGCTCAGTACCGCCAACAACGATATCTGTTACCATAAGTAAGCAGAGGTCGAGGTTCTCAGTTTTTTCTAAGCGATTCATTTCAGCTAAGATATCATCTTTAATTTTGAAGATGCTTTTGAAGTCACCTGTATTGATTTGTGCTACAGAGATATTGTATTTGCCGATAGTAAATGGTTTTCTATCGATGTTTAATAATTCAGCAGGTGTTGTCCCTTCAAGAGAAGTACCAGCTGCTAACATTTCAGCACCATAAGCATATAAATCAACTTCAGCGATTTCAGCAAGGCGTTCTGCCATCTTGATGTCATCTGGTGTACATGTTGGTGATTTGAAGATGAGTGTATCTGAAAGAATGGCACTAAGCATTAAACCAGCAATTTGTCTTGGTGGCATAATGTTCTTTTCTTCAAACATTTTTGCAATAATTGTATTTGTACAACCTACTGGCTCTGCACGTAAGAATACAGGATTACCTGTATCAATGTTTGCAATACGATGGTGGTCGATAATCTCAAGGATTTCTGCTTGTTCAATACCATCCGCACTTTGAGCACGTTCATTGTGGTCTACTAAGATAACTTTTTTCTTTTGAATATCTAATAAGTGACGTTTTGAAATTAAGCCTTTTACGAGTCCATCATGATCCATGATTGGGAAGTGACGATAAGAAGTATTCAGCATTGTTTGTTTTACTTCATCTAGGTAATCATCTGCTTCAAAGAAAGTAATATTATCTTTCTTTAAGATGTTTTTAACAGAGATACTTTGAGAAATCATTTTGATTGTCTTGAAGAATGAGAATGGTGTACATACTACAGCCACATCTGAGTTTTCTGGAACTTGGATTGAGATATTGTGCATATCTTGGTCTGTGATAATAACACAACCTGCACCGCAACGTAATGCTTTTTCGATACGGTCAGCATTGGCACCGGTGATGATAATATCATCTGATGTTAATTTAGTATCATCTGATAAAGAAGCAGTTGTGTGTACATCACCACGTACATAAGCATGTGCATAGCTTCCAGAGATTACTTTACCTTCTAATACAGAAGGGATATTAATGAATGGTGTTCTATTATTTCTAAGTACGCTACCATCAGTAAGACCAATGTATGTTTTAGCGATATCTGAAATAGAGATTACACCTGCAAGTTTGTGGTCGTGATATAAAACAGGAATCATTTGGCGGCCATTCTCTGTCATTACGTCCCAAGCTTTCTTAACTGAGTCTACCACGTATACAGACGGAATTGGGTAGAAGTTAAGATCACTTACTTGTGGTTTTATATTTTTGATTTCTCTAGGTGGCTTTACCCCAAAGTAATCAAGGGCAAATTGTGTTTCTTTGCTAATTTTTCCAAGACAAACAGCTTCCACATTTGTATTTCCAAGTGCACGTTTTAAGTGAGCATAAGAAATACTTGCACAGATAGAATCTGAGTCTGGATTTTTGTGTCCAAAGACATAGATTTTTTTATCCATAATAAACTCCTTGTAAAAATAAACTCCTAATATAATGCCTTAACGATGAAGTGACACAAGATTATATGATTATAGTTTGAATGAAAAAAATTAAATTTATTACATAATGCTATGGTAAATTCAGTAATCTTATGAGCGTCAAGGCTTGGGCATAAAATAAAGATAGCAATATAGGACCTTAATGTCAATAAACAATTAGTGAACATTATCAA
This sequence comes from Cellulosilyticum sp., assembly GCA_017941635.1. Classification (GTDB taxonomy): domain Bacteria; phylum Bacillota; class Clostridia; order Lachnospirales; family Cellulosilyticaceae; genus Cellulosilyticum. The sequence goes on along the minus strand of JAGAVZ010000149.1, from coordinate 1,574 downwards.
GAAAAAGTGGAAAATATATGCATTTTGAATAAAAAGTGTTAAGTCTATAAGAGTATGCCGTCTAATGTGTAAAAAAATATCTTATTAGGTTGATAAAAAGCTTATTAAAAAGGAAAATAAATGAGTTTGTGTATAGATAATGAAATGAGTGAATGAAAACAGAGGTGGGTGTACACAATAGCTGGGTAAAATAATAAAAGTACTGACCGAACGTTAAATAAACAAGGTATTTGAATATTCGAGTTTTTATTGATTTATAGGTCGAGATTTGTTATGATAATCATGTTTGAAAGGCTATATAGATTAGTTAATCTAGGAAGGATGTGGATGAGATGCCAGCAAAAGTTATTATTGGAGCCCAATGGGGAGACGAAGGAAAAGCAAAAATTATTGATATTTTAGCACAAGAGGCAGATGTAGTTGTACGTACACAAGGAGGAAACAATGCAGGACATACTGTTGTTGTTGACAATGAAGTGTATAAATTTCAACTTATCCCATCTGGTGTTTTATATAAAGGAACAAAATGTATCATTGGTAATGGTGTAGTAATTGATCCAGAAGGTATTTTAGGGGAAATTGATGGTCTTTTAGCTAAAGGCATTGACATGTCAGGTCTTAGAATTAGTTCAAGAGCACATCTTGTAATGCCTTATCATAAAGCACTTGATAAAGCAAAAGAAGCGCTTAAAGCGAAAAATGGACAAGATATTGGAACTACAATGAAAGGTATTGGACCATGTTATATGGATAAAGCAGAACGTAGTGGTATTCGTGTATGTGATTTATACCATGAAGATGTTTTTGCTGCAAAAGTTAGAGAAAATGTAGAAATCAAAAATGCAATGCTTAAACTTGTTTACAAACAAGATGTACAATTTGACGCTGAAGAAATCATTGCAGCATATAGAGGTTATGCTGAGCGTTTAAAAGAATTTGTTGAAGATACAACAGTAACAGTATATGAAGCAATCAAAGCAGGCAAAAATGTTCTTTTTGAAGGTGCACAAGCAACACTTTTAGATTTAGATCTTGGTACTTATCCATATGTAACATCATCACACCCAGTTACTGGTGGTGTATGTATTGGAGCAGGTATTGGACCAACAATGATTGATGAAAGCATCGGTGTAATGAAGGGTTATATTACACGTGTTGGAAAAGGTCCATTCCCAACAGAACTCTTTGATGCAACTGGTGATCATATTAGAGAAGCAGGACATGAGTTTGGTACAGTAACAGGTAGACCAAGAAGATGTGGTTGGTTTGATGCTGTTATTGGTGAATACGCAGTAAGAACAAGTGACCTTAAACAAATTGCACTTAATAAAATCGATGTTTTAAAAGATTTAGATACAGTAAAAATCTGTGTAGGTTATAAATTAAATGGTGAAATTATTAAGCACTTCCCAGCTAGTCTTGAAGACTTAGAAAAATGTGAACCAGTTTATGAAGAAATGGAAGGTTGGGGAGATCTTTCTGGAGCGCGTACTTATGAAGAACTCCCAGAAAGTGTTAAGAAATATATTAGCCGTATTGAAGAACTTATTGGATGTAAAATTACAATGGTAGGT